>CAVHDF010000011.1:0-33551 GCA_963634865.1 Eggerthellaceae bacterium | reverse complement strand
ATAGAGTACCGGTCTTCGGAACCGGTGGTTCGGGTTCAAATCCCGCACGGGGCATATTTTATACTATACAAATCTGATTTTTGTGCCCAAAAACGGCTTTTTTTGGTCACAAATTGTTAGATAAAACTAACTTTCAAAAACCCCCATTTTTTGCGTTTTTAACGCGCTGGGAAATTGGGGGTTCTATATCCATATTTTTGCGTAAGGCAAATTCTTCTTTTTTGCCTTTGTTCCACCCTTGCACCGGGCGCAAATAGCCCACCACCCGGCTGTAAACCTCACATGTGGTCCCGTGTAAATCCGCTTCTTCCTTTTTTAGTTTTTCAATTTCTTTTTGAATTTCCTGTTTTGTCATCAAAAAACCTCGCAATTGCGATTTTCCAAAATGGAAACACCCACTTTGCAACTTGCGCAAGCCAGCCGGCAAGGCCTTCTTGTCTTGCAGCAAAGGCTCTCCGACAAATATCGGTCAAAGCGGACATAGGGGCAGGCACGGCTCACTGGCACACTTCCTTAAAAGCCACCAATGCCCGCAGGTTTTGGTTGTTGAGGGCTTCTATGCCGCTATCTTGATAGTCAAACTGTATCCGGCAAACCGCCGCGTTACTTCTCACGCTCGCGCAGCCGCATAAGCAAATCCACCCGGCTAAGCCGACCAGCAGTGCGCAGTGCCTTATCCACTTGTGCATTTTCCCGCTCCTTGGCCCGCAAGGCCTTGTTTTCTGCGGCTTTACGCCCGGAGCGGTACATGACCGCCCCGAACGCAAACAAACCGCAAATAGCCCCTAAAATGGCCCATGCGGTCATTTTTATTTATCCTGGGACCTCTCAAAGCCGAACTTAGTCAGCCAAGAGATAATTTTAACGCCAGCGGCGCGTACCTTA
Organism: Eggerthellaceae bacterium; assembly: GCA_963634865.1. Lineage (GTDB taxonomy): Bacteria > Elusimicrobiota > Elusimicrobia > Elusimicrobiales > Elusimicrobiaceae > Avelusimicrobium. The sequence goes on along the minus strand of CAVHDF010000011.1, from coordinate 32,666 downwards.
CCCAGCACCGCGTCGTCCTTTTTACTATCTGTCCACTTGACGACGATTTCAGCCGCGCCGATGAGGCACGCCCACAGGGTCAGCACGCTGTCCCAGTTGGTTTTGAGCCAAACAATAGCTTCTTTGATGTGTTCCATGTTCACCACTCTCCTGTTTGCATAATTTTTGCCAATTCTACGGCCCGGCGCTTGACTTGCCCGGCCCATTTGCTCGCCAGCATTTCTTTGGCGGCGGTCTGATAGTCTCCATTTTCCATGGCAGCCAGCATTTTTTTGAAGCCTTTTAGGCCCGCAAGGCCCATATTAAATGCCATATCCACCAGCACAAATTGACGAGCGTCATCCAATTTCCACCACCACGGGAACTCTTCTTTGACGGTCCGCTCCGCACGCGCCAAGTCCTCTTTGAGGATAAACTCGGCGGCAGCCGTGCTGATACCGTGCTCCAAATTGTGACCGTAGCCAATAGTCAAGTGCCCGGTGGTGCACTTGTAAGGTAAGAGGGAAAGCCCCTCATATCGGCGTATGTGCGCCGAGGCTCTTTCTTTATTCATCAGTTGCCCTCGTGGCGTTGCAAAATAAAGCCCTTTATCGTCTTTACGTCGTCAAGAATGATGTCCACCTTGACCCCGTTGGCTGTCATCTTTCGCTCGTGTTCGGCCACCGTGCGCTCCAACTTATCCACGCGCGGAGGCAAGCCATAGATAGTGCAGCACCAAAAGGCCACCGCTCCAATGGCTCCAGCCAGCCATACCCAGCCTTTTACTTTATCAGGGTTCATTCTTCCTCCTTCGCCGGGGACCGTAAGGCGGCGGCCAAGTTTTCAATTTCTTGCGCTTTGGCCCGCACATAGTCGCTGGCCCCGGAGCCGTCTGCCAACACAAGCTCCCGCACCGCCCGGGTCAATCTCGTTTCGGCTTCCAACATTTGCACCTTTTCCGCCGTTGTCGGCTCGTGGATAGGGTCTCTTTCCTCTATGGTATATTTCCCGTCACGCACTTTAATTTGCGCGTTGTTTGCTTGACACCATACCGCCGCTGCGGGCGGGTAAATCCCGTAGAACTTCTGCCCAATATAATATTTGCTCATAATTATTCTGCTCCTTGTCCTTTAGCTTCCCACATAAAGGGCTGAAAGCTTTGTCCTTCCGCCCCAAAACCGGTCGTCGCGCCAAATGTTGTAGTGGTTCTGTTATTGAATGCCACCTTGTTAGGGTTCCCCCCACTGCCGCTGTTAGACAAACAACTACCAATTAAGCTGTAATTGGCATCTTGGTAAGGAATTAAGAGTGTTACCGTCGTTTGGTTTGATGAACCACTAGTAACCCACCCCCCTTGCTCCACCCAACCGCTTTTGTATTTGCGGTACCAAGTGGGGTCATCGGCGGTCGGCAGCTTGCTTTCCACCACGTAGTCTATGCCGTCATCAGGGACCCAATTAATGACCTTGTTCCCCGTCGGAGTGGCTGCGCTGTACGGCTCAGTCGGCGGCACGAAATTAGCAGTCCAACGCTCTATGTTGGACACCCGGACTTCGTCTGCAGAGCAGTTCGTGCTACCGCTGTCGTGCTGGGGAGTCTCAAACTCCAAAGAGGTGATGTCGCTCAAATTACCGGTGATATCTGCCTGATAAGCCTTTGTTCCATTGATGTAGAGCGTGGCCGTGCTTGCGTTGAGTACAAAAGCAAAGTGGTTGAACTCGTTTTCAACGAAGGTTGGAGCGTCTATTAACTCTTGCCAAGCCACATTGGTGCCGCCAGCATTGATGAAAATTTGCACCTTACCAGCAGACGCTTTGTAGCGGTTGGCACCAACGATAAACCGATTGGCTGTTCCGGCCTTTCCATAGCATAAAAACCCATTACTGCTCAAAGCTGGGAGCTTCAGCCAAAAATCAACTGTCACCTTACCGTCAGAGAACGCACTCGTAAACTTATTGTCCGTATAGCTAAACAAACTATAAGCAGAGGTGACGGCCTGTCCAAATTTTCCGACGCCATAACTCACCGGGGTATGCGCACTGTCCTCGGTAGCCTGCGCAGCCGTCCCGCCGTAAGCAGCGCTGTCATCTAAAGACCCGTCTAAGTGCAGACACAAAAGCGTGTTAGCATCAATTCCGCCTTCTACGGGTTCATCGGAAATTTCTATATCCTTGCCGCCCAGCAGGTTGGACTGCGTATAGATATTATCCGGTACTTCCGACGCCTTGCCCCAATAGGTGCCAATGTATTCAGGGTTTGTGTTGAAGTTGTAGGTGTTATTCTCCACCAACGACGTCAAGGGGATGTAGACCTTTTTGGACTCATCAAAATACCATAACAAAGCCCCCTTGGCATACCCGCCAATGGCGTCGCTTACTTCTTGGCGAAACGTGGGCGCCAATCCGTTTTGAAAGGCAAAGCCGAATTGGGTGCTCAAATATCCAAGCCCATTGAAGTCTCTTCTATCCGGCGGAACGCCGCCTTTATTAATCGGTTGCTGTGTAATGGATGGGAAGCCCTCTTGTAACGAGGCTTTTTCTGTGCCTGTGGCGGCGTTTGGGATAGTGTTCTTGTCTCCTTGCGCCGCGAAGGGTTGGGCTAATACCTGCGGTGTTTGTTGTGTTTGCATATTTTATTCTCCTAAGAATGTAATCGTAAAATAGGCTCCTTTATCATTGCCTGCCCCGTCTTGTACACCGGCTACTTGGGTAATTTGGAAACGGGAGTCAGCGATAGCGTATCCATGTCCACCGTATGCCAAGCGGGTAACTAGAGGAGCAAATCCTCCGCCCGAATTACGGTCATACCATTGGTTATACGACCCGTCGGCCATATTCCCCTTGCTTTGGCTAGTGCCTTCGTTTATACCCACGCCCGAAGGCCCGGCATTGCAATAGCCTCCGACATATCCGTCTCCGCCATAGCAAGTGTTGTTGTCATCTACATAGCCGCCCCCGCCGCTTACTGCTATCAGCGTATTATTAACGCTAAAGGCCATCCCCACGCAGCCCAGCCCGGTGCCTTTGGCTATAGCCGTAAAGACCAGCTCATCCCCCCGGCTTAGTTGCGCTTGTATGGTAGAGATACCGCCGCGGCTTGTTTTGTAGAATTCGGAATCGTGTCCTCTGCCACCACCCGCCAAGGCTATGGTATAACGGCCTGACGACGGTGCCAAGAAACGGCCCACCTCTATCAGCCCTGAGCCAATAGACTGCCCAATATCATAACGGGCTTGCTGCCAAGACAGCGGCGCCAGCCCTACATCTAATGTTAAATCGCCGTATGCCGTGCCGGAGCCTGTCTTGGTCCCGTAGCCGTTGCGGCTCACCGTGTAGGAATAATCCAAACGGTCTTCAAAAAATGCATCTTTGAATTCTTGCCCGTTTAATACTACCGTGCTGTCCGTGGGGTGCGTGGTTATTTGTAAAGAATATACGGACCGAAGCGTGTTACCTGTCGCGGTGCCGGTTGCCGACCACGGGGCAAAGCCGTCCTGGCTTACGGTGCAGGTATACTCCAATGACTGCAAAAAGTATATCCCGCTAAACTCTTCGCCGTTGATGACGACGGACGCACCGTCCGGCGCGGACACCGCAAATTCATAAACATTAATAACAGTATCATCAGCCAGCACGCCAGTGCCTGAGAGGGATTTAAAGCCATTTCGGCTGATGACAAAAGAGTATGCGGTGTTTGGTTCCAGCGTGGCATAGCTCGTCTCTACCCCATTAATTGATACTGTCGCTCCAGCGGGTGCTTGTATTGTAAGCTGCTTTTTGCCTTGGTAAATTCCATCATCATATGATTTGTAAAATACCCCATTGTTAAATGTTTGCAAGCCACTGCCGTTAAATCCAAAAACATCTTGTCCAACAATGCGCACCTGATAGCCCACACCGGCAGGACGTGGAAGAAAGTCCACATTTGCCAAGAGCCACAATATTTCGTCTGACGGTGCTTGTTCAAATACAAACGGTACAGCGGTCATGTCCAAGTTGTCCAAGCAATAAACCTTGCCTTTTGAGCCAAAGACTACTTGCAGCCATTTGTTAATTTCCGGCGCGGTCGCACCCATGTTGAACTTGAGCATTTGCCCTTTCAGCACCGCACGATATTGCTCATTAGTTAACACATGCAGCTGGCCGTCTACACTTCTGACCTGCCGGGGAAAATCTAAAATTTCCCCCCATACTTGCAGCCCAAAATCATCGGCGGTTTCCAAGTTAAAGACATTGTTGTACCAATACTCCCAAAATTCCTGTTGGTGAGCCTTATACCAAGCCTCTTTTTGCAAAAGCAACGCACGCAGTGCCGGCGCATTATTGTATTGCCACAAGAGGCATTGTTTTAAGTTGATTTGCGGGTCTATTTGCAATGTGTTCATATTATTGCACCGTTACTGTGATATTCTCTTGGGCAAGCGTGGCCTTTTGGTTTACTTTCATATCCAATACGGCAGTTCCCAAGGAGCCGGAAACGAGTCCGACTTGCACATTTTTCACAAACAAGTCCGGCAAATAATCCGACACCGCGGCGCCAGCTTCAAACGGGCTGACGTCAACTCCCAAGTCTAAACCGCTAATCCCGGAGATTTTGCCGGCTGCCCAAGCAGACAGTGCGTCCTTGACACTTTGCTCAATATCGGCAGCCACGCTGGTGCTGGGTGCTTCAACTGTTACGCTGATTTGAATGGGCTGATAATCCGGGCGGCTGAAGGCAACCTTGTAAGGGACATCAAAGGCCCCTTTTACTGTTACCTCTTCTGTGCCGGTGTATCCACAGCCCAAGCTTTTATTCTCATAAATAGCTTCTGCTATATCCTCATCCTTTCCTCCGTCTACGACAATATAGATGGAGTGCGGCTGAATGCTGATACTATCTATGGTCTCCACGGAGGATGTGTAGTTCTCGTAGCCATATACGCTCAATACACCCTCTACCTGTCGGACAGAGGATTTAATGCTTTCCAAGAGTGCTTCTCCCCGGTACAGTTGCTGCCGGCGGCGTTGGCGCAGCGAAGTGTCGCTTTCGGCGTCAGTTCCCAAAGCGGCCACGCTGGGATTATTGACCGTCTCCCAGCCCAAAACAGGGCTCATAATTTGCGTCAGCGTGCCTACCTCGCACGGCACCGGGCCGCTTTCTTGCGCTTGGAAATAGGCCTGCACCGTGCCATTCGCGCTGATGACGGCGTCGTTGGTTAAAGCAAAAGTATCTCCTGCTTGCGTGCGCGCTAAAGAGCCCGCCGGCACCGTCGTGTCCGGGCTGCCCGTTAAGGTGCACAAGACCAGCGTGTGCGTAGCCCAACGGCGCGTCGTACCCGTTAAGGCTGCCAGCGCGTCCAAAAAAACACCAAAAGAGGTATTGGGGTTTAAGGCATTGGCGATGAGGGCGTTGTTGTCTAACACCTCTTTGCGTGCCAATGTTTCGGCCTCTATTTGCCGTCCTTGCGGCGTTTCCGGGGAAAGGTCCAGCCCTTGTCCCAAAGCAGTGACAAACTCTTGCTCCACATCGCTTTTCAAATCTGCCGTATCCGGCACTAAGACACCGTTTTGGGTGGTGTATCCCTTTAAATCAGCCATTCACTATTACCTCCCCGTCTTGAGTGGTTAAAACTGCACGGTATGTAAGCACACCGTCTGAAATCTGATAATCATATTGCGTCACCTTTTGGGCCCCCGGCACTTCCAGCAGCGTTTGCCGCAAAAACTGCTCAAAAAGCTTGGGGTCAAATTTGTTGAATACAACGTCAAAAAAAGGAATGCCGGACTGCGCTGAGAGGGGCACTTCCCCGTACAGGGTGCGGGTCTTGTTGGTGGCAATGTCTGCCCGCGCCTGTTTGTCCTGCGAAAATGCCAAAGAGCCGGACGCGTCTAAAAATATATCGTTGTTTTCGTTTATGGCTAATGTTTTCATAAACCCCCTTGAAAAATCCGCATTTTTGAGCTATACTATTAGTATAGGGAGCCCGTACCAAGACGCAAACAGCGACACTGGTAAGTTTTTAACGGGTTCCCTTCTTTTTCGTACTCATTGCATAAAGTCTCAAATCTGCACCTTTATTGGTTTCCAATAATTCAGGAGCGAGAACTTTGCGTCCGTCTTCAAACTCCCGAACGGTGAATTTTACCGTAAATGCCATCATCTGCTCGCCTATCTGCAAAGGGAATGCCGTTTCAAAACGAATTATTCTTTTGACTCCCGGCCTTTTATGCTCGTCGCCTTGCGCCTCTGTTTCTTTAGCTATTGAGAAAAGGGCACTCATGTTTTGCACCGCCCAAAGCGCTGCAACTTTTTCTTCTTTGCTTTTGCTTTTTTTGAACAATTCACTTTTTGTCTCTCCGACAAAATCATGCGGCACTCCGACCTTTATATTCCCATTAGTAACATATGGGATACCATTGCTTGATTTCGGTAGCGATTTCCAAGCTTTTTCTATTTTTGTTTTCCAGTCAGACCGAATGAGTTTCTCTGCTTCTTCCTCTGTCAAAATCCCACATTTTGCCCTATTTTCTCGGTCTCCATAGCTGCCTTGTCCCACTCCTTCCCCACTGCCGCCCACTTTGCCCGGGCGTCCTTCGTGTCCGAAGTTTCCGCTGCCGGCTCCGCCGTCCAACGCGGCGCATACTGCTTGAAAACGCGGTCCTATGGGTTGCCCCGGGTATTTGGCTTGTAAGCCGCGGAATATAAGCTCGTAAATATCCTGCGTCATTGCGGAGCCCCCGTTGTTCCTTGTCCGCCAGACACTCCCCCGTGCACGTGGGATTTAAGCGAAATGCCCCCCGCTATTACGTCCGTCCCGGAGGTTATCGTCCCGGTGGCGGTAATATTTCCCATAACGGACACATTGCCCGTGGTGGACAAATCCCCCGTTATCTGCGTGTTGCCCGTGATAGACACCTTGCTGTCGGATAAAACCACCTTTACGCTGCCATCCAGCTTTTGCCATACGGCACATCCCGGGTCAGAAAGTTTGATTTTTCCCATGATGTCCGGGTAAAAGACGGCGTCGGCCAAATTGTGCAAACGGTTGGTATTGGCCGGGGACACTACCCCGCTATCTTTGAACAAGCTGATGTCCCTATCGCAAAAGATGACCCAGCCCGTGTCCCCCGCTTGCAGCGGGAAAGAGGCCCCAAACCCACCCCCGCCGGGGGTACATACCGGCACGGCGGACAGCTCGGGCAGCGTGACGGTTTCTCCGTTGTTGGAGGCTGAGGTGATGGCCGGGGTTAAATCCACGCGGTTATCAGCCGCGTCAAAGCTTTTTACAACCGCCGGCAACGCCACGCGCAGCGACATCAGCAAAGAGCGCTTAAATAACGTCATCAGCCCGTCCAGCCCTTCCATATCGGCCGGGTTGAAAGCGGGGTAAGAGGGTTTAGTTTTTTGCGTCATAGGTTCTGCAAGATAGCTCCGTGTAAAAAGGCTCCGCCCGCAGTTCCCCGCGGTGCGTTAATGAGTAAATGTAATACACTCCGTTGGCGGACGGGATTTGTTTGCTTTCTAGCCGAATTGGCTGTCCGCATTTCAAGGTGGGGTCCAAAAGCACCTTAAATTTGACGCCAAACAAATCCGGCTCCGGCAGGCCGATGAGCCTACTTTCTAAAGAAAAGGTCCTTATCCATTCTCCGGCAGCCGGGGCGGTCATTTTTTCGTCCTCTACGACCAAATAACGGTCGTCTTGGTAGACCACAATTTCTCCGATTTGGTTTAGCTCTTCAATGGCCTTGGTCATGGGGCCTTGGTATTTGAATTGGTCCAGTTTCTTTTTAGAAGTACTCTTCCAGTCCAATTCCAAATTGAGTTGCTTTGCCACCAAGGTGCACACCTGTTTGGCGCTTACCCCGCCTTTTAGATCCAGCGTGACCAACTGCATATTGTTGTGGTACCCGCTCAGACATTGGGCGGTTATCCATACATCCGGCGGGGCCGAGGGCAACGCGCGGATGATGTCCCCCTCAAAAATCTGCCCGGCATTGTCCTCGTATCCGGCAAAGAGCCGGAGGACCTTGCGCTCTTTTTGGTTTCCGCCCAGCGCATTAATGGTGGTTAAATACTCCACGGTGCTGGTTTGTAGGTTGCAAATGGCTATTTCGGCCCGGTTCATGGTGCTGCCACGGCGTTTTGTAATGTTGAAACGGACGTTGAGCCCCTCAAAACTTTGCAAATCGTGCGTGATGATTTGGCTCTTTTCGTCCTTTTTTTGCCCCACTTCCACTTCTATCCGGGCATATCTTTTAGGCATTTGCATTGGCTGCATTTGTCAGCTCCTGCGGGGTTAAAAAGTACAGTTTGCACGTGTCGCCAAAGCGGGTATAGTGGGGGTATTCTTCCCCTGCGTCTGTAAATACAAAATTCCCGTTTCGCGCCTTGTACGGATAGGGGATTAAAACTTCATTTGCGCGGCATAACAGCCCGCTTATGAGCTGCTCATCGTTTATCTGTATATCCGCCAGCATGGCCCCCGTGTCCAACGTGCGCAGCGTAATCACGTACGGAGCGCCATTGAGCGTAATCGTAAACTGCTGCTGCGGTTGTTTTTCTAAAGGTATCTCTTGCATAAACTCACCCAAACTGTTGGACGTACAGGTTGGCGATACTCCGTATGCCTTCCATCAGTAACGAGCGTTCTTTGCCCTGTTTCCGTCCGCTTTTGACAGTAGAAGCATTGGACACATGCACCACGTCCTTTTCTGTCAGCTGGCTGCTTTGTCCCGTTACCAACAAGGCCTGGCGCAATGTGCAGTCAAAAGACAGACGGCTGACATTCTCCGCCGCTTCCCGGTGCGGTATGTCCACGAATACCATGTCCGTATATACCCCGCCTTGGGTGTGAACACTGACCAGCTGCCCGGTTTGTTTAAGCTGGCGCAGCTCGTCCACAATATCGTCGGCACGGTAATAGGGCATAACAATTTGCAGGCGTATTTCCACGGGCATTTGCACTTGGTGGTCTGCCACCACGGCGCCATTTTCAAGCGGGTGCTCCATGACGCGGCTGCTCTCTTTGACCTCGGCGTACATAATCACGCTGTTTAGGCCCGCGTATTCTGCCGCGAAGCCCAAGCCGCCTTGCGCAGAGGAAACCAGCAGTTCGCGCGGGTTCTCTTTATCGTTGGTGGCGATAAAGACGTTTTTCCCGTTATTGGCTAGCGCCAAGGCCCCGCCGACATTTAAGGCGAGGTTCGTTACGCTAAAACCCCTTCCTGCCATTTGGTCAATTTGCTGTTGAATTGTTGCCATATTAATTTGCCTGCGCTGTGGACAGTGCGTCCTCCGCGTCTAAAATGCCGGAGCGTTGCAAGCCGCTGCCGACCGCGTTGACGGTCTTTTGCGGGTCTCCGCTTTCATTTACGTTGATTTCTATTTGGTTGTTATAAATGGGCGATAGCATGCCTTGTCGCAAGCTGTTTAACGGGCCACCACCACTAGGAGACATCCAAGAGAGGATGTTCTTGCCTTTTTGCACATTTCCGTCCTTGTCTACGTTTGGAAGCAGTCCGAACAAGGGGCCTTCTTTGGCTTGTTCTATGGTCTTTTCCGCCTTGTCGTGAAGTAATCTTTTAACAGCCTTCAATCCGTTATAAATAGCCATAACCATTTTCCATAAAGGTTCTAAGGCGCTTTCCCCGCCACGCGCAAACGTGGCGAAATCGTCCACCAGCAGCACCAGCAGACCGCCCAGCAGATAGAATGGACCGCATGCGGCCAAAATGGCCGTACCTATGGCTGCCATGCTCAGTTTGACTGTGTCCGTGTGGTCTATTAAATAGTCAAAGGCGTCTTTTCCAATTTCTGCCCAACGTTTGAAATGTGGTATCAGGTCTCGGAAGAACTGTCCTGCCACCATAGAAAATGAAGCTTTTAGCTCGCGCAGGAGATACTGAAAATCCTGCAAATTCTTCAATTCTTCTTTGCTAAATGGGTTGTACTTTTGGGCCAAGGCCATCTCTTGCCTAAGGCCCCGCACACCGCGTTGCAACAAGCGGATAGTGCCTTCATCCAACCCCATCATGCGCCCCATGTCCATTTGCTCGGCGACGGAGCGCCCTTCCATAGCGCGGGCGATGTTTTCCAGCATTTCGTCCGGCGAAGATAAACCATTCGGACCGTAAAATTTCACCCCGTAGTACATGGCCGCTTGGGTCAGGCCATTTTCTTCCCCGCGTCGGATACCCATAAGCGAAGAGCTCAAAGAGCCCAAAGAGGCCGCCATTCCGGCCCGGCTGCCACCTAAGCGCTCCGCCGCCATAGCCAGCGCCGTAAAGCGCTCAGCTGCCACTGTGGCCGAATTGGCCATAAACAAAAGTCCTTCGCCTTGCTGAGCAAAGTTTAGCGTGCGATTGATTATGACCCCAAACGCCACCAGCGGGGCAATGGCTTTCAAAACTTGGTTTTTCAACTGGATATAGCCATTTTGGGCTTTTTTGGTGGATTTAGCGTTTTTATCCGAGGCCTTGGCCGCGTCGTCTGAGGCTTTTTGCACCTTGGCAAACTCCTTAACGACGGCTTTAGAGCCGTTGGTCTCAAACACTAACGTAAAAACATCCGTAACTGCCATATTTTTGTCTCTCTTTTTCGCTTAGTTATCTGCGATGTGTTCTCTTCAAGGCCTGCTCAGAGGCTATGTATTCGTTGTACTTGGGCACGACTATGGTCTCCCAAATCTGCATAGCCTCTTGCAGGGTATAGACTGTCTTTAATTCTTGGAGCGTTGCTTTGCCTGACGCGACAATGTCCCCGATAAGTCCATCAATATTTCTGTAACTTTCCGCTGGGCAAGAGCCCCTAATTTTGCGAAGAAATCCGAGGTCTTGCCATTCTGAAAAAAACTGCAATTGTGCTCCAGCGCGGCGGCTTCCAGCTTGACCAGCGTCTCCCAAGAGGGCACGTGGTTGTTGACCAGCTCTTTGGTAGACAGCCGCACCGCGCGGCCTTCCGGCTCGGTAATGCGCTCTATATAGCTCATGAGCTTAAGCATAATCTCTTCGCTGACACCATAGTCTCCCAGCCGTGGGATATTGCTCAGTGGATATTTTGTGATAATCTCACGCCCTGCCACGGCTGGGAATTTGCCTATGCGAAAAGTACATCCGTCAATGACTACCTCTTTGGGCTCTAACAGTTCCATAATTCTATTCTCCGGGTATTATTAGTTGATTTTGTTTTCAAAGACAAATTTGTACTCTTTTGTCTTAATGCGGCCTGCGGAGGCGACCCCGTTGGCCGGAACGCCGGACACCAGCTTGCCGTTAGAGAAAATCTTTCGTGTGCCGTCCGGGTATGACGCCACCAAGGTGACCAAGTCCTGCGCGGACACCTTTCCCTTGGCGGCGCGGTTCATATCGTAGAGAATTCCCAAGTTTTTATCCGCGTCCGTATTGGGAATGACGTTTAAGGTTACTTCCAACGGAACGGGCTTGGTCCACGTAACGAGGTCCCCGTTTACCCCCATGCCATAATCGGCAATTTGGGTAGCGGGGAAGTCCAACGGGTCCGCGTCGTCTGCGAATTCGCTGATTTCAAACCCTTGGGGATAGGTCGGAACGGCGATGACCGTTACTTTTACGCCAGTTGCGCTGACATCTTGCATAGTTCATATCCTCCTAAATTAACGTATGCGTGCCGGTTACTTTGCGCACGCTGTCTCCTTTGGAATAGACCAAAGTGTATTGGTATTCATAAACCGTATTGCCCCCCGTGGTGACGGGTACGATTTGCGAATACAGGTAGTATCCCTCCGAGTAAACGCTGCGCCATGCGTCTTCGTCCCCTGTCAGGCTGGTGATATAGGCCTTTTGGGTAGAGGTCAGCGTTTTGCCTTGGGCAATCGTGCCGTTGTGCTTGGCACGCTCTATAACGCCTTGCAAAAGCCCGTCGCCAATAGCCTTTCCGGCGGCACTGGCGGGCCACTTGGACACGGCCAGCTGGTAGTTTAAAAACTCCACCGTGGCCGCGTCTTTGAGCCACAGTTCATTCATAAAGACGCCCATATCTTCCACTTCGCCCTGCAAGCTGCCAGGCTGGAAGAATGCAATTTGCGTGCCGGCCTGTTGCGTACTGCCATAGAAGTTAACGCGCACTTTGGTCAAGGCTTCATAGTCGGCGTCCGTCGTGACGGACGGCTCCACGCCGGAGAGCTGCTTGTACATATAGTTCTGCGTGCCATTGACGCGGTTATAATTGGTCGCCGCGGCCACGCAAGCGGGTACCAGCCACGCAAAAGAATACGGCGTAAACGCGTCAGCGATTAAGGCCGTGCCGCTGTAGCCTTTGACCAATGTTTGCACCGCTTGGTAGTTCTCTTTCGCCACCGGCTGCAGATACATGCCGCCGACCAAGTTTTGCGCTTGCGTCCATTGGGCAATTTGCACAATGCCCTCATTGGACGGCTGGTTCAAAAAGGCAAAGGTACCGTAATTGTTGGACAGGTTCAACGCTTCAGAGAGCATTTGTCCGTAAGCCGTAGCGCCGACCCCTTGAGAAACAACGGGAGCGGAGGTCTCGTCCATTTTCAACATCGTGCTGATATCCGTCCCGCTGGTGCCGGAGGCAAGGGCTACAATGGCCCCGGCGGCGACTTCCCCGCCCGTTAAGGTAAATACGCCCTGCTCTGCGTCAAAGGCAAATACAGCGCCCGTCCACATCGTGCTTTCGCTTTGGGCTGCGCGGATTTTGGTTTGCACAGCTTGGGCCACGTCGGCGTAAGACTTGGCAGAAGAAAAATCCAACCCGGAAATTTCCGCCGTCAGACCCGCCATAGACAGGGTAAAGGCTCCGTCCGTGACGCTTTGGAAAACGGACAAAAGCGCCGGGGCAGAGGCGGCCCGTACAAACGGGGCTTTGCCGTTAGAAATGTCCGCGCAAAAGCTGATTTTTGCCGGGCTTTGCTGCTGGTTGCTAACAAAGCCGGCGTATGCCTGTGCCACGGCGTATTCTTGGCTATTAAAGCCAAAATATTGGCCTACAGTGGGGCTGGCTGGGTCAAACTCCAGCACCGTGCCGGTAGGCATAAGGCCGGAGGCAGTAAACACGCGCAGAATAGGTTCTCTGGCACTGACTGCCGCTTGCCCGCCAACGCCTGACGTTATATCTACATATTTGTTTTGGCTAATCATCTCATACTCCTTTTAAGGTTATCTGCGCCGAATTAATGTCCGGCGTTTGTTGCTCATACGTCTGTTTGTAAATCAAATCCAACGTAAAATTGGGCAAAATTTGAAAGGTCTCCGTCTCTGTATCAACGGGCGGCGTAGCAATTTGACCCACGCGCAGCACATTGTAGCCCTTGGCCCGCAGTTGCCGTGCCGCTGCGTCTGACATCAGCCAGTTACGCAAGCGTTTGAGTGCGTCCCCGGACCCAATAGTGTCGGTGGTGTCGCTCCCTTGGGCATAGCGGACGGCGTCAATTTGCCACGTACTTTGCACCAGTTGCCCCCCGTGCTCAGGCCGGAAAGAGCAAACCTGCAGCTGTCCTATCATCGTTTCCCCCAAACGATGCACCAAAATATAAGGCCGCTGATAATGGCCCCGGGTGGGCTGGTAGCTTTGCAATACCGGCCAGTCCACAAATCCGTCCAAACCCGTTTTAATAAAGGCAATTAAATCAGCCGTTACTTGGTTATCTGTCTTCATTTGTCGCCTCCGGCGTTTGGTTCTCTTCATCAGGCGTAACGACGACCCCGCTCCAGCCATCCATATTGGACCATGGCGTATTGCGGATAACTTTCCAACGCCGCCCCTCAAAAATCAAAATATCCGGGGTTTCTTGTTTGTCCAACCCCTTCATAGGCAAGCTGGCGTACACTGCGCGGTATTCCCGCTCAAAATCCAGCCCCAGCTTTTCATACTGCGTTTGCTCCAAGGCTTGTATGCTGCCATAGCATTGCACCGGGGCGGCATACTCATTGACAAATACCCCCAAGGAGTTGACCGTCTTTCCCTTGAAAGCGCAATATTCAAAGGGTTGTGTGGGGATAATATCAAAGGCTTCTTCAAGCAAATCGTCCAAAATCATTTCGTCTCCGGGTTCACAACAAAATCCACTGCGTCGCGCAACTCGCCCGTATCAATAAGCGGGGTATTTTTGCCTTTCTTGCGCACCGTGGACGGTGCATTGGGCGTAAACAAAAGTGAGGCGTTCATAACTCCCTTAATATCATCGGCGATTGTCTGCCCCAATATTGTGGGGGCGTCCGCTGCATTCACCTTTTCTTCCAAAACACTTTTGGTCAGCTTACCGGCCAGTTTCGCCCAGCTTTTCCGTTTCAAACGCCCGGTCATGCGTAGCATAGGGCGCGGTGGGATGTACGTCCTTTTGCCTACTTTGGCGCCGTATTCCATAACGTAGGCCAATTGTGCCATGGTCAATTTTGTGTCCCCGTGCTTTTGCCCCGGGTGGACCCAGCCGGCCATAATGCGTAAATTTCCCAAATCGGAAACACTTTTGATTACGTGACGAATTTTAGTGGTGCGTTTGACTTTCATCGGAACACGTTCTCATCACTTCCGCCAATGTACCAGCCGACCCCGGTAACGCTGTTAAGCAAAAAGAGCAGCTCAGCGCCGAAGGGCGTTAAATTGAGCCAATAGTCGTACTGGTCCTTAAACGGCGGCGGAGTAAGCGTAATGCTGACCTTGTCCACGCTAGCGCCCGTCTTTATTCCCACGCCTGTTTTACCCGCACTTAAGCGGTCGCGCAGCAGCTGCAAGTGCCCCGCCATAAGATATACCGCATATACGCGGGAATTATCCTTAAGCGGGCCCAAATTAAGCGGGGAAATGTAATTCTGCGCATTGTCCAAGTCCACGGACAAGACAGCGTCCGGGTATTTAGTCGCGTCGGCAAAATAGGGCAGCTGTGCCCGCATTCCGTCCACCGTTACCGTAATCACATTCCCCGCCATAAACTATTTACCTCTTCTGGTGCGAGGGGCCTTTTTGCCCTCTTTCTCATAATCTGCCGGGGTCAGCTGGGCGGATTTATCTTTGGCGTTCATCTTTTCCGCCGTTTCCTCGGCCTTGTATTTGTTGGAGGTTTCTACAATTTTGAGGAAACCCTTTTCTAAATGGTTTTTGAAACCGATATTGGTTTTGAGCAGTTCCAAGTCCGCGTCCGACACTTCCGTTACGGCCCCGTTGGGTGTCAGCAGCGTCTTTTTGTCGGTAACATGGGCACCGCCTTTGATTAAAATTTCTTTTTTCACGCGCAGAACATTCCCGCTGGTTTTTTCATAAAACGCATACCGGTTGTCCGAGCTCATAGAACTGATGATATAAGGCATACTCTATTCTCCTGTGTCCTATCCCCGAGCTGGGGCGGAAACCCGCCCCGAGCCCGGAGAATAGGGGCCCAAATTAGATACCGCTCAAGCGGTATACGCCGATAGGCTGTCTGACCATGACCCCGGCGGTGGCGTTGGCAAAGAATTCTTCGTAGCTCTTGCCTTTGTTGAACACGCCCAAAAAGCGCAGCACTTCCGGCACGTACTGCTCAACAACTTTTTTCCCGTTGATTTCGTCGGCGACCAAGTAGGCTACGTTAGCCGAGCCGTTGGCGTCGTTCAAAAATACGGTAGATTTGACCGTAATGCGCGGATAGGTTTCAGAGAGCCATTTAGCCACAGACACACCGTATTCGCTGGTCTTGTTGAGGTACTGCTCCGCTTCCAAGGCTACAACCAACGTAGCCCCTTTGGTTTTGGGGTTGTACAAACCCTTGCTGGAGTTCTGCAAGCCGGCAATCATGGAGAGCACGTCGGCTTGAATTTCCAAGAAGGTTTTGTCAGCCCACTGCGTGCTGGACGCGGCAGCGTTGTTGGCAGCCGTTACATAAGCAGGCAAGTTTGGGTCGTTCAAAAAGCCGTAAGTCTTATTCGCCCCGTCAGCAAAGCCGTTGTAGGCAATGAGGTTGCGCTCAATTTCCAGCGCGGTGGCGCAAGCGGCACGCTTTTCTTTGGAAGAGTTCATGCGCATTTTGGCGGCGCGTTCTTCTTCCAACACGCCCACTTCCATGCTTTCTTCAAAGCGCACAATGGTGCGGGCTTCAAAGTTCACGTTCCAAGAGGCCAAACGCGGGTTAGCCAAGTCGCCGTAAGGGTGGGCTTGCCCAATGTGCTCCACAATGGGCTGCACAATCTCTTCATCGGCAAAGGTGCCCGCCGTGGTTTTGCCGATAATTTCGTCGGCGTCGGTCGGCACGGTGGCGACTTCCACAATTTCCGGGTTCCACCATTGCAAAAACTGCACAGGCGTAGCCACAGACGGGGTAGTAATGCCCGCAGGGCCCGTGGCGTCTTGGGCAAACAAACGGCGGTAGTCAGCGAGCGCCTTTTGGCTCACGCCGATACCAAGTTTGCGCAGGGTGGCGTCTTTCGTCCCGGCGTCCATGGCAAAAGGCCGGCACTGGGAGGGAGTAAATCTTTGAATGATTTGCGTTTCTTTCATCTTTTATGCTCCTTAGTCCCCAGCCTTAGCGGGTGCATTGGCAAAGCCGTTGAGTTCCAAAACGGCCAAGCCGCCCGCAGCGGCGGAGTGGAAAACGAATTTGGCGTTGGGGATAAACGCATAGCCGGTGCCGGCAGAGGTAGCGTCAGCCGCTACACCGCTGATAGCCCCCGTGGTGGTGTTGTACACCGGAAGGGACGTTTCCGTCACGGCGGCGACTACAGACACCATCACGTGGCCAAAAGAGCAGAGCGTGCCGATAGCGCCTTGCGTCAAGGCCAAGGACGGGGTCAACCCGCCGCGTAAGGCTTGCTCTTTGGGGTTGACCAAAATACCGGCAAACGCGCCAGTGCCACCGGGCTGGGCTTCCCCTTCGTTGGCAGTAGCCGTAAAGGCATAGCCGACGGTCGGCACCGCGGTGGCGTTGTTGGCCAGTTTATAAGTGCGGTTTCTGCGCGGAGTATCGTCGTAAAACTCACCCGGCAAACCGAATGCAAGTTTGGTGTTTACAGTCTTTTGAAAAGGCATAGTTATTTGTCCCCCTTCATAAATGCCTCAAACCCCGCATCCTTTTCATCGTCCGCCACGGCGGCGTCCATAGACAGGATTTGTACAGGTTTTTGGGCCTTCAAATATCCCTTAAGCACGTCCACGGCTTTATTGGCCGGGGTGCCCTTGAGGTCATCCAATTTGTCGCAGGCATATTGAGCCACCTGCTCCTCAGTCATGGTCGCGTGGTCAAACGTACCGACAAGCGCGCTGACTTGGTGATAGAGCGCGTCGCGTTGCGCAATCATCTGCAGCACCTTAGCGGGCAGTTCGTCCACCGCTTTTTCCACGCCGTTGACCTTGTCGGTCAGTTCTTCGTCGGCTTCTTTGACTTGCTGGGCTTTGAGCGGCTCCACGCCGTCATCGTCGGCAGAGCCCGCGGAGCTGTCATTATAGGCCAGCTTTTCGGCTTTGCCCATAATGGTGCGAATGAGCTCATCGGACAATTTGCCCTTCAAGATACCGCCGATTTCGTCAATCAGCGCCCGCTTATCCACTTCTGCGTCTTTGGAGCAGTTATCGCCCGTAGACGCGGCTGGAGCCAAGGCGCCGAGGATTTCGGCCAGTTTGCCGTCTTTGTCCCCCGCTTCGGGGTCGGCGAACAGGGCCTTGATTGCCTCAATGGCTTGTTTTACTTTATCCATGTTGTTCTCCTTTCCGGGGGCGGCGTCTTTACCGCCAACCCCGTGAGTTGTACTACTTAAATCTTCATCGTCCCCAAAATACCACTTGATTTTTTGCGTATTATCCGCTATACTATCTTTAGAAGTGACGGTTCCGGTACTGGACTGCATTCCAGCTTTGACCGAGTCCGTTGCTTCTTTTTTTATGTGGTGATTGTAGTAGAGCTGGCCGGAGTTATCTTCTTTTACGCTGAGCAAGACGGTTTGGGGCCCTTGGGGTGTACCTATTTTGCATGCGAAATAATGAAACCCCCTCACGTTCGGGCGGTTCTTGGCGTCCGGTTGTTTGCCCAAGTAATCACTTTCTGATAACATAGCCGGCAAATATTTTATTGAGTTTATTTTGTCCTCGTAGCCGCTTTCACTAAAGGACTTATCCCCGCTGGCAATTTTTATTTGTTTCCCCGATTTCTTATTGGAAAAGTTCTTCCCTTGCAGAGAAACAGAAAAATATTTTTTTGCAGCTTGGCGTTTTTCATCTAAAGAATTACCCGGAAACTCATCCCCTTTTATAGTGGCTACGGGTTTCGCATTTTTGGTTACTTCCAGCGCTTTTTTGTTGATTTCTTCCTTGCTTTTCAATATTTCCTCTTTTTTCCCTGGTTCTGTTTTCTTCCCAGCTCTGCCACTAGAAACAAATTGTCCGTTTTTGGGGCTATGGTTTGGGTTTTCGTCAATGGAGCCCACAATATCCAGCGCGTCAAAGGCCATGGCGTCCATTACGCGCACATCGTGCCCCATGCGCCCATTATCTACCAAGGCAATATGGTTGCCCTTCAAATCGCGCTGCACGGCGTCATAGTGCATGCCGTTGTACTGTCCGGGGGTTAAGTCGTACTTGCAGAAATATCCCAAGGAAAGCTCTTTTTTACCTTCCTGTATTTCCCGTTTGAGCTGCTCGGAAAAGATTTTAACGTCAGCGAACAGCGTGCCGTTCTTTTCTTTAATATCTTCGCCAAGTACCCCGTGCACCCCCTTTTGCTCAGCCGGAGTAAACTCAGGCCCCAGCATAGTGTGGTCGTCCACCAAGGGGACCAGCTTAAAGGTGTCTGCCGCTTTTTTGATTTCTTCTTCCGGGCGGTACACCTGATAAATTTTGTCCGGCTCCAAGGACGGGCTGATTTGCTTGCCCAAATACGGGAATACCCCCGCTTTGGTTATCGGGTTGTCTTTAATGAGCCAAAATTGGTTGTGGTCTACTTGTTTCATAGTTAGTCAAACTTAATCACCGGGCGCATACGGCAGGTGCAGAAAGGCAATTCCCCAGGCAGGATTTCCCGCTCTATGCCTTTGGTCTTGTCGTAGGCTTTTTCGCCCATTTTGTGTACGCTGTGATTTAGTCCCCCTTTGCTTACGTCTAAAATGTGGTAATGGCGCACCGTTTTGGTACCGCCGCCGTGTTCCCATTGCCAATACTGCAGTCCCGCCTCTTTCATGCGGGCGCGGGATAGCGCTTCATACGCCTTATGCGTTTGGTCTCGGGCAATATTGCGCGCACGGCGCTTTCCGGCAGCCCCGTATTTGAGCAGCTCATCCCGCAAGTAGTCGGAGCCTTGCCCGTCTATAATAGCCCGGTAGACCGCCCCCTTAATGCGCGTAAAATACTCACTCTGCAAGGAGCGGATGAGGTTCACGTTCTGGTTTACGGAGCCCTTAAAATCCTTTAACACTTCCCCTGACAGCGTGAATGTCTTTACCGGCACAAACGCCTGCTGCCCCACAAAGCCCGCGATACTGGCTCGCAATGCAGTGGAAACGCTGCGGTTCTGCTTGCTGACCATAGCTTGCCCCAGCTCCTTGGCCTTGCGCTTGAACAAATCCACATAGTAGCGCTCCAGCTTGCTAAGCAAGATACGCTCTTGGCTTTCTACGCTTCCGCCCTTAGCTGCCACCGTGCGGAAGATTTCCAGCACTTCCCGGCGCGTGCGCTCATCCATTTTGGACACCAAATCGTTAAGTTCCTTGGTGTACCACGTGCGCACCCCCGCATTGGGTATCAGCGGTTTGCCGACTAGGATTTGTTCTTTTTTCTTTTTGTTCATAAAAACACTTGAAAAATCCGCATTTTTGCGCTATACTATTTGTAAGCAAAGTGAATCGCTTCGGACGTTAGGGATACCGGGGACTAGATATCAGTCATCAAATCCGTTCACTTTGCTTTTCGTTTGTAGAATGTCTTAGGTTGCAAAGTTTTGTTTTTCTTGCCCCCAATTGTTTCGTAATAAAAATACTGGTCCCCGATTTTTTTACTATAAATCAGTACATCACGCCCCTCGGATTTCTCTTTTGCCAACGAAACATTGTCAAATTCTTTTGTGATACGAGGAATAAGTAAAATATCCTCTTTCGTTATGGGAAGTTGTCCGCGCGTTTTTTCTGTTTTTTCGTCTCCGTGCGATTTGAAAATATGACGAATGCCGCCAGCAGTTAATTGATGGACAAATCCAGTCAAGTCTATTCCAAGCGCTTTTTGCAACTTTGAAGCTTCCAGTTGGTTAACTTTTCTATAACTAACAGCTGGGACATCGTCAATATTTTTTTGGGTCCTTTCTTTTTCCAAAAGAGCCTCCGCTTCCTCCTTTTTATCCGAAGTTTCCCATTCTAGTAAGAGCGCCTCTCCTTTTTCTTTTTGGGTTGTTTTTTCCCCACTCCCCGTGCCAAACTGCCCATTATCTTTGCGGTGGTGTTTACTTTCGTCCCATTCATCTGCACCTAAATCGGGCGTTTGCGGGCCGTTTTCATCGTCCGGCACATCCAAGTCCTCCGGCACCTCTTCTGCGGGCAATTCAGGGTCAATATCGGCGTATTTGCCGCCCTTTTCAGCACGCAAGGCTTTGCGCACCTCTTCCGGGCTTAAAATGCCAGCGGCCACCAAGGTAGACGCCGCCTGCGCTTGCAAATTTTCCACGTTGGCTTTTTCCTGCTCCGTCGGCATGTCTATGGGGTTGAATTCGGTTATGATTTCTTTTACGCCCTTAATTTCCTGGAAGTCCGCGCGCATAGACACAGCGTTCGCGCGCTCAATGAGCGGGCGCAGCGCCTTTTCCTGCAAGGACTGCAATTCTTGGTTATAGTCCTTTATGGTATAGTCGCCGTTGTTATTTAAGCCCTTGGGGTCGGTTTTGAGCAGTTTGTGCGCCGGTATGCGCGCTATGGCCGCCACCAGCTGGTATTGCGACATGATGACCGCGTCCAGATCGGACAGGGATGTGTCAATTTGGTGCACGCCGCTCTTTTCCCCTTCTTCGGTGAAATAGATACCTTGATTGTCCCTCCCAAAGACCAGCATTTTAATCAAATCCCACGCCAGTTTGGGCTTGGCGGCTAATGCTTTCAAATTGGTAGGCACCACCAAAAGCCGCTTCGTCAATGCCAAAAGCGGGGCCTCGTTGGCCGTTCTTTCTGCCGCATAGACGCGTTCGTATAGCTCTTGCGATAAAGAGAGCCCGCCGAAATAATAAGAGGGTTTTAATAAATCGGGCACCTCTTCGTGCACCAGCTTAATGAGATGGCTGGCGTGAATGCGGCCTAATCCGTTAATATGGTAATATGTCGGCTCGTAAAAGGTAGGGCTCGCAGGGTTGTTCAATGCGCCCGCGCTCCACTGCGGAGTGACCCAAATCGGGTCTATCACGCTAATGCCCTTAAAGCTGCCGGGGCGCACGCCGTCCAAATTAAAGGGGACGCTATAGTCTATGCCGTCAATGGCGAAAAGTGCGTAAGAGACCCCAAAAACGCGCGAGTTTTTAGTGTGCTGGCGGCATTTCTCGGCTAAGTGATACTTTTTGAGTGTGGTATTGGTCAGCTCTGCGCTGTCCAAGTCCTCGCCGCTCTCGCTTTTGATAACATTCTTCCAGCCTGGGCGCACCGCGTCATCAGCCGGAATAGAGCAGGCATTGGCTATCAGCCAATTTTGATTGAGCAAAGCCAAGATTTGCCAGCCCAAAAAAGAGTGCTTGCCGTAAAAACGGAAAATACGGTCATCGCTGCGCGCCGCGTCCGTTATCAGCCCGCGCATTTGGGAAAATCCAAAATCCTCGTCCATAGCATGCGTGCCCGTTTGCGCGTCAGACAATGTCGCCCTTTGCACCGGGAAAGCTTGACGCAGCATTTCGTCTTGCTCTGCCTTGCTCAGTTTCCCCTCCGGCAAAATGTCCGCCTGCTCTTCCTGCAGTTGCAAAAAGCGGTCAAACGCCCGTTCCGGCTTTGTGGACGGAGCGGCTTTTTGCTGTGCTTTTCTTTTGAATATGTCGGTCAATTTTACCATGTCAACGTGTCCTTACATAGTCCGTATCGCGTAGCGTCAATGCTATGATTGTTCTTATCCGGGGGCTCGCGTTTCCATTCCCCGTTTCTGTCCTTTTCCAGCTCGTATAAACTAAACTCGCGCCAAGCATTGGGGCAACGGTGCGGGTCTATGTAAATGTGCGAAAGCCCCTGCAAAAATTTAATGCCAAACTCCACGCTTCCCGGCCCTTTGTCGGCTGCTTTCACATACAGCCCCGCGTCTTTAAACTCTCTTATGCTCTTGGGTTCGGCGCTGTCGGCATAAATCGGCTGATACGGGTACGCCAAAGAGTCTACCTTGGCTATGGCGTCTCGGTTGCTTATGCCAGTGCCATAAATCTCGTCAAAAATATAAATGTCTCGCCGGGTTGCGTCGTAATGCATTTTGACGAAGCAAAACGGGTCATTCACATATCCCCAGTCCAGCCCTTGGCGCAAATTGTCAAACTGAGCTATCTCTTCATCCGTGATATCACGGATGCACGCATTGGGGAATATCGCTCCGCCCGTGCCCGTGATTTCCCCCAAGTAGATATGCCGGTAAAGCAGTTCATTCGCCTGCTTTTGGTGCTCGGCCTCTCTTAAAAAGGCGTCCCCCAGCCACTCTTTCGGCACGTCCAAATAACTGCTACTTATGACCAGCCGGTCAGCGCGCGGGGTATTGGCCTGCGCGTTGACCCAATTGCTGGTCTGAGGAGGAGGGTTGTATGAATAAAAGTACAAAAACGGACGTCCACCCCCACCACGCATAACGGACAAGATGACGTTATTGACCTCTTCCATTCCGGCGAACTCGGCCAGCTCCTCAAACCACGCCACCTTAAAATAGCCCCGGGCCGTTTTAAGCGATTTGATTTTTAAGGGGTCGTCCACGCCGCGGAATAAAATCTTTTGCCCCGTCGGCAAATAGACCATTTCCATAGGAGATACGGAGCATTTGAAGTATGCTCCCACCCCCAGCTTGTCTATCGCCCACTTTACTTGTTCAAAGACCGAGTCCCGCAATGTTTCTTTTACTTTGCGAAAGCATATCGCATTCGCCAGCGGGTCCTGCATAATAAGCAAAACGAAAAAAATTGATATAGCCGAACTCTTGGTGCTGCTACGCCCACCCTTTAGCCAATAATGCGTGTATTTGGCCTTTTTAGCGGCCTGCCAAAGGGGCCAAAATACCGGGGCTATCAAATCACTTAAACGGATATTTGCCACGCTTCATGCCTCGCTTCAGGCCCTTTTTTAGGCCCGCTTCGGCTTTTTGCGCGGTATCAAATCATCCACAATGACCGGCAAAGACAACGAGCCGGAAATTTCTTCCTTCGGCTTTTGCCCAATGGTATCCCGAATGGCATTAAAAGCTTTCACGTCCCCGTGTATTGCGGCATTTATAAGCGCTGTACTGATAGCAGTTTGGGTGTTCATTTTACGTCCTTTCCTGTCCACTACATCCTCATTGAGCAAAGACTTCAACTCTTCCGCTAGGGTCTTCAACTGCCGTCTTTTGGCTCCGCTCGCCTTGCCGCCTTTTCTGCGAATTCTTCTCTGCTCGCTCTCTGTTAAAGTGTTAAAAGGCCGCAGGTTCTTTTCGTTCGCCATAATTAAATCCCGCTAAACAGCCCCTCCCGGCACAAATGCGCATAGATAGGGGTGTCCAGCTTAAATTTCTTTATTAGGTCCTGCGGTTTCTTGCGCGCAGTATAGCGTTTGTAAATCGTGCCCTGTCCGTCATGCAGGCAGATTTCAATGTCGCGCCTGCCGATAGCGCAGGCAATATCGCAGAATACCGGCACGTTCCAGTTGTTTTTCTTTATAAATTGCTTAGCTAGGTAGCGTGCGTAAAGGTTCAAGGTCAGGTCCGCTTTGGTTCCGTCTTTGGTCCATGGGCTGCCGCCGCCGATTTTGCAAAACCCGCCATAAAAGTCCACTGCCAGTTTGCGGCTGTTGGTATCAAGATCCGTTCTTTGTAAGGCAATGGCTGTTTTTCCGTCGGTGGGTATGATTTTGACGGGGATGCCGAGTTCTTGCAGGGTCTTATAGGTAGCGTTTCCAGCGATGATTTCTCCGTTTTTATCCAGTAAAATAGACCGCCCGGCGCCGCAGCGTTGTATGCTCTTTTTAATGAGCGACAGGTTGCGTTCGTCGTGGTCCCGGTAGGTGTGCTGGTCGTACTTTATTTCGTCTTTCATCGCCCGACCTCGGTCTTAAGTAGGTAACACTCTTTTAAGCGGCGCTCATCCACGTCGCCTAATGCGTTCAGAATGCCTTGGGAAAAGGGGCCCGGATTTTCGGTATAAAAAGCAACGCCCTGCTGGATAAGCTCATCGGCGGTCTTTTCAAGCACGAGGCAATTTTTAAGCATACTGTTAAAATCGGCAACGTCCTCTAACGCGCGGACGTATTTTAAGGCGCCAAGCAGAGAGCCTTCCGCGTTGGCGATAGAGGTGTCGCCGGTAGCGCCGATGCAGAGCTCTTTAAGGCGGTCTATATCGTCGGATACTCTTTCGTAAAGGTCATTGAGCAGTAAGTGGGCGGCATACCCTTTGTCTTGCGCGCAGAGGTGCGCTTGGTGAAGATATTGCCGTAAAGCGGTTAAAACGTCGCAGATTTGTTTTAACATGAAAAAACCCCACTCAAAATTAGAGCAGGGTTTTTATTTGGGCGGAAAAAAAGCTGACCAAATCCGCCGGAGTGCCACTCCGCGCGCCTAGTCAGCTTATTTTCTAAGTATAACTGATTTTTTTCAAAAAATCAAGGGCAATTTTACAGATTTATGCATTATTTATACTCACCAATTACCACCCTTTGACACAAACATAGAGTGTGCGGCGGTGTATGATGATAGTGAATGCATTCGGTTCATCAATCATCGGCTTATCAGTCACCGGGTCTGCGCAATCACTCGCCCAAACCTTGGCCCCTTGAGTCAAATCAACCCGAAAGCAATTATCTCTGTCGTAAATCTCCGCCCGGGATAAGTAGTAATGCTCGGGCTTGGCGGTAAAGATGCGCACCTTTACCAGGTTGGAGCCGTCCTCGCCGCCGTTGGAAAAGAGCATACCATTGACAAGGTGCGCGGCCCGGTCTGAGCAGCTGAGGTATTCAATGTCGTGGTGAGCGGCAATATTTCGCTCTTCCTCCTTGGAAGTATTACAGAAATAGATGATGTTGTCTACGTTGCCGACCTTGTTCTGCCGAACCGCATAAATACGCCCAACAAGCTCTACGTAGCTATACGCTTCGCCGCCCATCTTGGTGCAAGCGGCGGCGCGCATTTCTTCCAAGGACAAGGTCTGCCCTTTGGAGAACAATTCCAGGACCGCCTGTATCTTATCAGACCCCAGCCCATAGGCTTTGAAATTCTTGGCCAATTTGGCTTGGGCAAACGCTACAAAATGCACCCCTTTGCGTTTAAGGCGGTCGCGCAGTTTAGCTTGTGGATAGGACGCACCCTTAAGCAGTCTATGCGCGGTGGCGTTAGTGATGTCATAGCTCCGGGCAAATGCGGAAATATTCCCGCCAAAGTCTCGGTCTATAAATTCTTGCAAGTTCATACAAGCCTCCTTTTTATTTTGTAATTATAGTATAACAAACATTATACTATTTGTCAATGCCTGTTTTTAGTCGTGTACTGCAGGAAATTTTGATATATTGTTTGAATGAATTTTTATTCTACTTAAATTAGACATAGAGGCCGGCACTTGCAACCGGCCTCTATGCTTGCAGCGACAGGTAATGTCAAATGCAGGGTTTTAGGCATTACTCCTCCCAAGGGGCGACGAGGTCTGTGTCGGACTCTTTACAAGAAAGCTGTTTCCCCTCTCTCGTTACTAGGCATTCACTCCCCGGGGCACCAACAATAACCGCTGAATACGGATATTCTGTTTTCTTATTTCCGTAGTATTCGCCGTAAATGAACGCCTTTTTGCCGTTTCTTGTCTTGTAAAACTTACCCACTTCCATTTTGAGCGGTCCGGGCTCTTCAATGTAAATACCTTTAAAATGTCGCCCAATCCTATCGTTCACTATCCAATAGTCAGAGTCTTTATTTTTGCGGACAATGAACCCTTTATGCAATTTCCAAATGCTTGTTTCATCCTGTATTTCTTTTCCCTCCTGTAAAGCGTCAATAACTTCTTCCGACGTTTTTAAATATCTTTTCATTTTGCTCTCCTCTTAGTCATTTAAAATGACCCCATTCTTTCTTTTGTATGCCTTTTGGGCGTTGATGTAAGTTTTATATTTCGGCCAAATGTACCCGTTGTGCATATTGTCTAAGACTTTCTTAGCTTGTCTGTATTTCATCTTTTCCTCTCCATAAACCATTTCGTTGATACTACCGAAATGGGTTTAAAGCTTTTCTATTTTCGTAGCAAGTTCTTTTAATTTCTTATCCAGAATACGGTTTGTCTCTTCTCGTGACAAATCAATTTCAAAGTAAACGTTAGGGGCCCAAAGAGAAAGACGGTGCGTCGTCTTTTTTGTTACTAAAGTGTCATATGCGGAACTAAGCTCCTTAAATCGTTTAATCACTTCTAAGTTCTCATCAGTTATAGATTTTATTTTCATATTATCCTCCATTTTAACCACTCGGTTAAATTGGTCAGCCAAGCCACCTCGCTTCCTGTGGCACCGCCTGTCTATCCCATATTCAAGGACGGGCTAGTGTTTACCGGGTATGGGCAGGATAGACCCGTTAAACAGAATTCCCGCAGAGCCGTTCTTCCTCGCTTCTTTTTGGCTGACGTCAAAATCTACTTACACTTTTTCAAAGGGCACATCTCAAATCTTTTCTTTCGGTAGTCAAACCCGTCAAATTCAATGTGCGTCAAATAGCAAAGGTAACGAGAGTCCATTCCACTCCCATCAGTTACCTGTTTGAACTTGCACCATTGACACCCCTCAGGAATATCCATATCAATTTTTACTGGCATTGCTATCCTCCGGTGTGTCAGGGTATTCCGCCCAATGGGTGATGTATTTATCCCCATATTCCCAGCCAAAACCGCCCCATAAGCGCGTTTTTATCATCATCCCGGGCCTATAATCATCCGAACTATAAACCAAGTATTTGCCCATTTTTGGCGGCTTGGTGTCGGGGAACTTGTGCCAAACTATGCTCATTGTTTCACCTCCACTCGGCGGTTCCACGCTTCTATGGCATCTTTTTTGCTTTGCATACTTCTGGTATAGACTTTCACATCCAAGCGTTCACATTGAACAGTCCAGTAATATCCTTTTGGAAATTTAGGAACTTTATAAATGTGTGGTTTTTTACCGCAAAACGGGCACGGCTTCAATCTAGTTGCCATTGTGCACCCCCGCGTTTATTCTACTTAGTTTGAATTTGCACTTAGATATTGGTATGCTCTCGCACGGCACAAATTGAATACTCTCGTTTTTCTCTTTTGGATACAAGTTGCAAGTTCCCTCACTCTTATCTCCTAACAGAGATACGAAGCAGATGTATGGGCAATCTGATATTTTCATTCTTTTCCCTCCAACAGTGCGTCCAGGGCGGCTTCGGCGAACATTCTAGGGTCAAGCACTGTGTCCAAATTCAAATCTATGTCACCTCTATCAACAGCAACACTTTGCAAGGCTGCTGCCATTTTCTCAATGGCCTGCTCGCGGGTTGGGTATGACTTATAACTCTTTATCGTCACGCAAATACTGCACAACTTTCCGTTGCTGCCACATTTATTGCAAGGACATTCCATTTTCATACACAGAATTTTCTTCTCGCTCATTTCCGTACCTCCTGCACGCAGGTGCACCGGCTCATTTGTACCAACGACCGCTTGGCTTTGATGTTCCAGCTCGTTTCGTACGCTGCCGCGGCGAAACAGCCGATGACCAGCGCAATAAATAAAATTTTTAAGATAGTTTCTTTCATACATCCTCCAGTTTTTTCTTGCTATTTTCTTGCTAATATAGCCGTCTAATTGCCGTCTACTCGGCGGAAACATCCCGCCCGGTATGGGCCCTCGTTGTTTTGGCAACAGGATAAGCACATAGCGTCCGTCGCGTCGTAATTCTTGCAATAGCCGGAGCCTTCCAAGGCAAACAGCTGGGCCTTGCTCGGCAGCGTCTTGCGTTTCTTCTTGCTCATTTCGTTCTCCTCAAACTCGGGGCCGTAAAGGCCCAGCTCATCAGCACTTGCGCCATGCGGTCTTTAATCGCTTCCAGCTCTGGGATTTTGGCAAACCGCGCCATGCACTCGGGGTTGGCCGTTACGCCGAACACCACGCGGTGCGTATAGAGCCGGTCAACGATTTGAAATACGTTCTGCAAACGCAGCGGGGTGTAATTCTCCCGGCCATAATCGTCAAACAGCACGAAGTCATAGGTCGTCAGCTCTTTAAGCACCGCCTGCGCCTTGGCCGCGCGGTTGATACCTACGCCGCTTTCCATGCGGTCCAAGACATCCGTCATCGTCGTGAACAGCACCCGGCGGCCACGGTACGCCAGCTCTTTGCAAACCACGGCAGCCAGCGTCGTTTTTCCGTTGCCATTCGGCCCGTAGATGAACAGCCCCTTGCTCCGCCGTGGTGTAAACCCCTCCACGAATATCCGGGCGTCGGCCGCGTGCTCGCAGGTCAAGTCCTCCAAGCGGTAGGGCTCAAAAATGGCCGGCAGCTTCAGCGCCGCTATCCGCGCCATGCGCTCTTGCTCGGCCGCGGCTTTGTCCGCCTTGGCAAAGGCTTCTTCCTCGCAGCGGCACTGCGGCATGGGCATACTCCCAGTGCGGTCGCCCACCCGGTAGGTGTGCTGGATGTAGGGTTTGTGGCAGTAAGGGCAGGATAATTCGCTCATCTTGGGCCTCCGAACATCTCGTCAATCACGGCTTGCCCGGCCTTGCGGGCGTCTTGCAGAGCGTTTCCCCCGGCGGCTGCAGGTTTGTAATCCTGCAGGAAGCGGTCGTCGTTTAGCCACGCTTGCGCCCCCTTGGCATAGCCCCGCGCTACTTCGTCGCTTTGGGCGTACTCCTGGGCTTTGGCTATCAAGCTCCGGGCCGTCAGCTCCCTGTGCCGCTTGAGTGCGGCGTCAAAAGCGCTGCGGGCCTTGTCCTTGGCCCCGGCACGCTGTTTGGGGTACTCCTCCCAAAACCGCTCAAACAGCACATCCTTTTGCGGCTTGGGTTTTTCAAAAAGAGCGACCTCGGTCTTTTTTTCTGTAGAGTCTTTTTTTATATTTAATTCTGTTTCTGTTTCTGTATGGCATTGCTTAGCATTATGCTTAAGCATTGCTTGAGCATATGCTTTAGCACCGACGACAGGCTCACTCTTTTTCCAGCGTCTCTGTGCCCCCTTTTGGGCTCGTTCACGCTGCACTTTGAGTGCTTCTTTGCTATCCTCTGCCCACTCTTTTAGCATGTTGAAAAATGCTTGAGCATTTTCACTAGCATTGCTTAAGCATTGTTCATAGTCAGTGCTTCCCTCAAACGCCAGCTCGCAGGCCGCGATAACCGCTTCCCCGATTTCTTGGGCGCTCAATCGGCGCGTCTTGGCCAACAAATCGGCCGTGTAGATTTTGATATAAGGTATCTTCACAGTGTCCCTCCCACCTGTACGTCTGCTTGCGCGTGCCCGCGGCGTTCGTTGATAAACCGCTCTACATCGGCCCAAGAGGCCCACAACAGGTACTCATGGCCCAAGAGCCCCGCCCGCGCTTCAAAGTCCTTCTGCGCCGGGCTTTGGCGGCCTTTTCCGTTTGGGTTCTTCAACTCAATAAACACCGCCCGGCCTTCCGGCAGCAGCACCACCAGGTCGCTCACGCCCGGCATTACGCCTTGCAGGCGCAAATTGTGTGCTTCCCGGGCATTGCGGCTGCCCCCGTTAGGCACCGCAAACACAAAGAACCCAGCAGTGCGCAACATCCGCACTACACCGATTTGGAATGCGCTCTCAGTCGGCATGACGGTACTCCTCTTTGAGCTTAAACGCGCGCACGCCGTTGGGCAGTTCCAAGACCTCAAAGTGGCTCTCTGCCCGCTCCAGCCGCTCTTTGGGATACTCCCGACTGCATTCCCGGCAGTAGGGCTGCAGGTCGTTGTACTTCTTGTTAAACTCCGTTACGGGCTTGATTTGCCCGCAACGGGGACATTTCTTTACTTTCATTTCCATACCTCCTCAAGTTGGGGGCGGGGAGGTCATCCGCCCCCGGGCTGCTCAGCATGGGAGCTAGAACTAAAAGACCTCACGCATTCTTAGGCCGTTCTCGCCAGCCCAGCGCATAAGAGCATTCACCTGTGCCGGCGTGCCGGTAACGATAAATCGGCGAGTCTCCGGGTAATCCTTGGGCTCTTGGGGCGGCAAATCGGCAAAAATATCCTCTTCCACCCCTTGCGCCGGCGCGGGCTGTTTTACATCAGTAGGCTGTACAGGCTGCGGCTTCGGTTCATTCTCGTTTACCACTGCGCCCAAGATAGCCTCCTGCTTTGCCTTTTTGGCTTTTTGCAGGGTGTCCTGCAGGATAGCGTCTGCCAAGTTAAAGCAAGTGAGATACTTTTCAATGCACAATGTGCGGTTCTCAGACAAGATAACACTCTCCAACTGGGCAATATCCTTTTGTATATTGGCAAGCTTGTCCGCCAAGGCGCCAACTGCTTTTGCGTCCGAGACCGACGCGTTAAGCCATTTCGGATCCAACAGGCGCTCAAATTCCAGCAGCTCGCCCAAAGGATTGTGCTCTTCAAAGACTGCCTGCAGCTTGGACAAGCGTTCATCCTTACGGCGGGCCTCAAACGCTTTTACTTGCTTGTCAATTAAGGAGACGGGCTCATCAATCAGCGCGGTAATCTTCTTCAATTCACCCTCAAAACGCAAATAAGGCTCGTTCCATTTGGCCTTTAAAGCCTTTCGCTTGGTCTCTATGTCATCTTTGAGGTGGCGCAGGGCGGCTCGGTCGGTC
Organism: Eggerthellaceae bacterium; assembly: GCA_963634865.1. Taxonomy (GTDB): domain Bacteria; phylum Elusimicrobiota; class Elusimicrobia; order Elusimicrobiales; family Elusimicrobiaceae; genus Avelusimicrobium. The sequence continues at coordinate 1,815 of CAVHDF010000011.1, read as the reverse complement.
TTGGCCAACTTTATTTGCTCATCGGTGTAGACGAGGTCTTTGTATTTGGCGACCACGCCCTCCACATAGCCCTGTAGTTCGGACAGGTTGGCCTGGATTGGGTTGAGCTCTTGGGCTTGTACTTGTAGTTCCATATCACGCCCCCAGTTTGCCCGCATGCTGGCGGTAGTAATTGTTTAAGGTCTCTTTGTACGAGTCGCCCAACGCCTTCGCGATATCAAGGCAGATTTGCTTTAATTGTTCCTTCGTTTGGGCCTCGGCCAAGGCCGCCAAAGCGTCGTTTGGCAAGGGGAGCTCCTCCGGCTCCACCACCTCAGCCGTCGCTGCAACCTGCGCGGTAGACTTGCTGTCCGGCCCTTGCCCTACTTCATCCTGCGTGTACGGCATTCCACCCAGCTCGTCGGAAAAGCACAGACGGAAACCCTGAGCGATAGCCACCTTGCGCAGCATAAAACGTGGCATTTTTGCCCATATCGCGTTGGGCTTGCCCGTCTTCTTGCTATACTGAATACACTCCGGCAAGTAGGCCACATGCGTAAAAGGATTACTCCAGTCCTTGCGGTATATCGTAATCGTCGCCTTCATCTCGTCGCCTTCACCCTCTACTTCTACGCCCCAGCCGTTTAATTTGCCCGTCCGTTCGGCGCGCTTGATATATACCTCATAGCCGGTGATGATGGATGTTTGGCGGTATTGCCCTTCGCCGTAAGTGTTGCAGTAAATCTCCCGCTTAAACGGGTTCAGTCCGTAAGCTTGGGCGATTTCAACAAACTGCAATTTTTCCTCGTCGGTCAGCTTCTGCGCGACGCCGCCGATTTTTAAAAATTCAAGCAACTTTTCTTTGGACAACACCGGGGCAATCGCCGTTGCCGTTGTGGTTTCGTGCACCACTTCCGGCGCGTGGAATTCTTGGATCATTTGTCCGCCTCCTTTTCCTCTTTCGACTTTTGCAGGAGCTCATCTGCAAAATCACGCAGGCTCTTCAGAACATCGCTGAAGGCCAAGTGTTTAATATCCTTGTCCAGCGTAATTTCAATTTTGCGCTGCAAGGGATTTCCTCTCACTTTTACGAGCGACACTATAAAGCCGGCGCAGGAATTTTGCACATCTGCGTCATTCTTTAAGCGCTCCAGGACTTCATTTAGTCCACCGAGGTCCGCCACTACTACTTTTGCGTCTTTCTTTTCTTCTTTAATTTCTTCCATACAACCTACTTATTGGTCGCGGAAATTGTCCCGCAACTTTTCTTTGAAAATTTCGTAATAACTGCAATTTTTGCAGCTGTCGGCGTTCCGGCAGCTTGCCTGTTCGCCGCACTTCGGTAATGTCCCGTGCGCCGGGTTCAAGTGCGCGTGAATGTGGTCTTGCAAGGTTGGCACACCGCGCAGTAGGCGCTCAAAATCCGCCTCATAAGCGTCTTTCACTTGCTCGGCCAGCCGGACGGCCTTAGCGCCTTCTGCGGCCTTCCAAACGCCGAGAATACCGTTCACTACGTGCAATGCGCTATCGTGCGCCGCCTTGAGTTCCTCTAAAGTGAAAGTATTTTTAATCATTGACCACCTCAAAATGTCCACCGTTCAGCCGATAAAAGGTATCGGCAAGAATTTCTTCTCCGTCCACCTTAACCGCTTTTACGTTCAAAATCTCGCCTTGCTCCGTTCTTTCCGCCAACACCAGCCAGCAACCTTGAGCACCTTTGGCTTTGCATTGGTAGCCCAAACCGCAGGCAATGCTGTATTTTCCTTCCACACTGGCCGCGCCTCTCCAACCCGTCGCACTGGCCGCGCCTTGGTCTCCCGTCGCACTGGCCGCGCC
>CAVHDF010000010.1:0-34326 GCA_963634865.1 Eggerthellaceae bacterium | reverse complement strand
AAGAAAATTTTATTTTTTATGCTCCGCAGGCCAGCGGGGCCTTTTGGTCCTTTTCTGCCCTGGAGAAAAGGACATAAAAACTACGGGGCCTTTTGCCTACTTTTCTACCCTGGAGAAAAGTAGAAATTCTTCGCGGGGCCTTTGGGTATACCCTCTGCACCCAAAAAGAAAACCCGGCGCGGGGCCGGGTTCTCTGGGTTAAAAAACAACTTAATAATTCTCAGCGCGGACCTGGAAGTACGCTTTCGGGTGGGCGCACACGGGGCAGATTTCCGGGGCGGTTTCACCCATGTGAATGTGCCCGCAGTTGGAGCATTCCCACATCACAATGCCGGCCTTTTTGAAAACTTCTTGGCTTTCCACATTTTTGAGCAATTTGCGGTAGCGCTCTTCATGCGCTTTTTCAATTTTGCCCACGGCTTCAAACAAGTAAGCCAATTTTTCAAAGCCTTCTTCCTTGGCGGTTTTGGCAAACTGGGCATACATATCGGTCCATTCGTAATTTTCGCCTTGGGCCGCATCTAACAAGTTGGCCGCCGTCTCAGGCACATTGCCGTCATGCAAAAATTTGAACCACAATTTGGCGTGTTCTTTTTCGTTGTTGGCGGTTTCTTCAAAGATTTTGGCAATTTGCACAAACCCTTCTTTTTTAGCCTTAGAGGCGTAATACGTGTATTTATTGCGCGCTTGCGATTCTCCGGCAAAAGCGGTTTGCAAGTTTTTTTCGGTCTTAGATCCTTTCAATTCCATGGTGTTCTCCTCATCTATGTACGCGGGATAGCCCGCGACGGTGTGTTATTTTTGAATATCTTGCGCTGCAGCCTTTTGGGCACAGCGGTTGCAAATCCCGCGAAACTGCAGATTTACATTCATTACTTTTCCAAAATCGGCGATATTGCCCGGCAAAGTGGGGCGGGGGGCACCCGGCTGGGGGAAAATATCATACACTTCCCCGCATTCCATACATACAAAGTGGTCGTGCGGGGTCAAATCCGCATCAAAGCGCGCGCGGCTGCTGGCGCCCACGCGAAACACCACCCCGGCGTCCTCCATAGAGGCCACGGTGCGGTATACGGTATCTAAAGAGATATTGGGCAATTTTTTGCGCACGGCTTCAAATATCGTTTCCACGCTAGGGTGCTCTTTAGACTGGGCCAGCATGCGGAACACTTCCAAGCGTTGCTCCGTCACGCGCAAATGCCGCCGGCGGCACAACTTCTTAAATTGTTCCACCCGTTGCTGCAGCTGCACTTGGGCAGGAACTTGATTTAAAACGGTCATTTCCGGTCCCTCTTTTCTGTTGTTAAGAATAATTCTTATAATTAAGTATAGCATTTCATTTTTATCTAATGCAAGTTTTTTGTAGCCTTGGGATAAATAATTTATGTTATGTACCTAAATATTTAGTAAGATGTGAGTAAGGCATAAAAAAATACGCAGGTGGGAGGATTACCATGGATGCCAAAAAGGCTTACCACCGTGCGCTGAAACTTATTCAACGTGCGCCTTGGGTCATCGTGTCTACTATTGACGACGGCGGTTGGCCCGACAACGCCTTGCGGACGAATTTTTCCTGCACGGCGCGCTTCCCGGCATTGTGCAAAAAAGCCAATGTCAAAAAGTTGGAGTGTTATTTTCCAATCAACAGCTACTCCACGCGGTTGAGCAACGTCATCAAACGGCCCAAAGTGACCTTGTCTTATTACGACGCCACCACCAGAGAAACCTGTGACGTTCAAGGACTTATGCATGTGGTCAAAGACGACAAAACCCGCCGCGAACTGTGGCAAAAAGATTGGGAAATTCATTGCCCCGACGGCATAGACGGAGACGAATATACGCTGGTACGCTTTGAAGGGGTCAATATGAAATATTATGACGGTAAAGCAGACTGTTACTGGGGCCCGATAGACAGCGAGCCTAAGCAAAAGCCCTCTCCCGCCAAGCAGTAAATTTCACCACTTTCTACTTATATCCACCGCCGAATTTTCGGCCCGGCGCAGTTTTTTAGTGATTTATTTTCTTAGTCAAATCCCCGCTTTTTATTTGCTATACTGTACTTGCGCAGCGCGCACTTTTATGACGGAGCACACAGACATTTGGCATACCTTAATCATCGGTGGCGGAGCCGGCGGATTGTTTTGCGCGGGCTCTTTTGCCGCGCCTAAATTGCTGCTGGAACACAACCGCCGCCCGGGCGAAAAATTAAGCATTACCGGCGGGGGAAAGTGCAACTTTGGCCACCGCTCCGTCACGGCGGGCGATTACCTCTGCTCCCACAAGCACTTTTGCAAAAATGCCTTGGCCGCCTTTGGCCCGCAGGCCTTTGCCCAGTTGCTCAAACAGGCAAAAATCCCGTTTGACGAGTTGCCCTCCGGCCAATTTTTCGCGCGCAGCTCCCCGGAAATCACCCGCTTTTTGACCCAGCGCGCCCGGCAGCAAAACACGACGATCTCCTGCCAAACGCAGGTGCTGGGGCTAACCCGGGAAAAGGACCTCTTTTGCGTGCGTACCTCCCGTGGGAATTTTTATGCGCGGCAAGTGGTGGTGGCCGCGGGGGGACTGTCTTACCCGGCCTTGGGAGCGACGGGGCTTTCCTTTCAACTGGCCCAAGCCTTGGGCTTATCCGTTACGCCCTTGCGCCCGGCTTTGGTCGGCTTGAGCGTGCCCCAGCCGCTGCGCGCGGCCTGCAAGGCACTGGCCGGAAACAGTTGCCCGGTGGAAGTATCCGTCGGGAAACATACCGAGCGGGGCCAATTGCTTTTCACGCATGAGGGGGTCAGCGGGCCGGCGGTGTTGCAAAGCTCCTTGTTTTGGAACGAGGGGGAAAAGGTCCAAATTAACTTTTTGCCGCAACTTTCATGGGCCCAGTTTTTGGCGCAACACAAGAATGAGCCTACGTCATTTTCTAAACTTTTATCGCCGCATTTATCGGCCAAAATAATCAAAACGCTGTTGGGGCCGCTGGATGTGCGCGCGGCGGATGCGTCCAAGGACGTGCTGCGCCGGGTGGAGCAAACCCTGCAAGCGTGGCAGTTTGTCCCTACGGGCACGGCCGGATATACCCGGGCCGAGGTAACCGCCGGCGGGGTAGACGTAACGCAAATCAACCCGCACACCTTGGAATGCAAAACCCTCCCGGGCCTGTTCTTCATCGGCGAAGCGTTGGACGTAACGGGCCGCGTGGGAGGCTACAATTTACATTGGGCGTGGGCCAGCGCTTTTTGCGCCGCGCAGGAGCTGGCCAAACGCTGAAATAAATTGATATCGGCACGCAAATAGTTTTTGATATAATAAAGTAAGGCCGCACCAAAAGGAGATTTTATGGAACTGAGAAATGGTCCCGTGTCTTTTTTTAAACTGTTTTTTCTGTCGCTCAAAACTGTCAATCAAGCCTTCGGCTCCGTCTTCTTTTTGTTGATTTGCGTGGGCCTGCTGTTTGCCTTGCTTATCGCATTAAGCGTCGGTGCGGCTTTCTTGTTCGGGCCCCACGTTGTCGGGCTGGTGAAAATCCCGCTGTCGCTCATTTCCTCGTTTGTGCAACTGGCCGCCCTGCTGGCCATTGTGGCCTTGTTGGGCGCTAAGTTGGAAAAGCAAGGACTGAGCCCCCTGCAGGCTTTGCGCGACGCTTGTCTGCCCGCTTTGTATCTTATCGTTGATTCCATACTTCTGAGCGTGGCAGTGGGAGCGCTGCTGTTCGTGGCTTATTTCTTGGGCTCTTTCTCTGCCGTTTTGATCACGACGCTCGTGCTGTGTTTTGTGCTTTTGCCCATCACTTTTTTACAACCCGTATTGGTCCTGCGAGACGAAGGACCGCTTTCCGCCCTGTGCTATTGCTTTGAGCTGGGCAAAGCCCATTACCTGCACATTTTGCTCAACCTCATTGCGTTGGGCCTGGTCGGCCTCTTGGTGGTGTTGGGCGGAATCTGTGCGTTAAAAGCATGGGCCCCCGAGCAATTTACCCTGGTCTCCAGCTTGTTGGCTACTCCGCAAACGGCCGCCATGGCCCCGATGCTTTTATCCATGCAACTCATGCAATTGCCCAAATTAACTTTGCTTTTGGTCGGCGTCGGAGCGACCTTTGTGTATTTGTTCCTTTTTATGTTCTGGAAAGCTTTTGTGACCGCCTTATTTTTAAATTTGGACTATGCCCACCGCGGCACCCAAAACCGGGATTTAGACGGTGTGGTCGTGGAAGAACACCCGGCCCACGGGCACGCCCCGGTGCACGCCGTGGCGCCGGAAGTGGGGGTCAAACAAGCCTCCATCCGCACGCAAAATGCAGAAGATTTAGCCCACCACTTGGACAAAGTGTATGACGCCAAAGAGCATTTGGCCCAAGCGTTGGAACAAGAAGAAGACCGCATGCCGACCATTTTGTTTGACGAAGAAATGGCCAAACAGCTGGAACAAGCCCAGCAGGAAATGCAGAAACAAAAAGAACAATCTGCAAAAAATAAAGAGGATAACGGACCGCAAAGTATCAAAATGTCCGACAAACCCTTATGACCCAAGACCCTTATTTGAACACGCAAGAGTTACTTCAGCGCAGCTGGCAAGAAATCAAAACGCGCTTTACGCCGTTTTTTCTGTTGGCCCTGGGCAGCCCGTTGTTAGGCTGGTTGCTCAACGGTCTGCTGTTTGGGTTTAGCAACCCGCTGAACCAATCAGAGCAAATGCAGCTCAGCCCGATGCTGACGCTGTTTGTATCGCTGCTGACGCTGCTGATTAGTTTGACCTTTACTTCGGCCCTGGCGCTGCTGGTGTGCAAACAGGTGCCCACCGTCGGCCAAGCTCTCAAAGCCGGGCTGCTACGCGTGCCGCGGCTGTTGGGCGGCACCTTGGTAATCATGCTGGCCGCAGCGGTGCTTATCTGCCTGATTGTTTTCTTGCCGCTGGCGGTATTGTATGTGCTGGGAGCTTCGGACATTGGGCTGACGGTCGCCTTTGGGCTGCTGCTGCTCATAGCCTGCGTGTGCGTAGGGGTCGGGGTGATTTACCTGACGCTGTGGCCCTTTATGCTGATTTTGACCGATGAGCCTTTTTGGTCCTCGTTGCGCAAAGCCTTTGGTTTGGTGAAAGGCTACTTTTGGCGCACCTTTGGGCTGCTGCTGGTGCTAGGGTTGATGAATGTAGTGCTCAGCGGAGCGGCCATGCTGGCCGGGGGCCTTATCTCGTTTTTGTTCCTGCTGGTATTCCCGGGCGCCATGTGGATCGCCTCACTCTTGTGGGTGTGTATAGCCGCCGTCAGTATGTTAATTACGCAGATTCCGCTGATTGCGCTATTTGTTGACCGTTCGTCGCATAGCCAGCAGACAGAGGACGGACAACCTTAATTTTTAGGAGAGCCCCTTTACAGGCTCTCCTTTTTTTACCATTTCTTAAAGGATAAAAGGAGAAAAAAAGAAAATGAATGCAGTGCAAATAACACTCAACGTACTGGGCGGGCTGGCGGTCTTCCTGTTCGGTATGAAAATCATGAGCGACGGCCTACAGAAAATGGCCGGTGTGAAGATGCGCCAAATGCTCTCTATCGCCACCAGCAACCGCTTGGCGGCCACATTCTCGGGCATGTTGGTCACGTCTATCATTCAGTCCTCCAGCGCCACCACCGTCATGGTGGTCGGTTTTGCCAGCGCAGGACTGCTGAACTTGTACCAATCGCTGGGCATCATCTTCGGGGCCAATATCGGCACTACCATGACGGCCTGGATCGTCAGCTTGTTCGGCTTTAAAATGGACATTGCCCTCTTTGCCCTGCCCGTCATTGCGGCGGGTTTCTTCTGCCAGTTTCTGCCGGCCAAATGGGTGGCCGTGCGCCGCGCGGCGGAAAGTTTGCTGGGGTTTGGGTTGCTTTTCTTGGGGCTCAACATTATGAAAGAAGCCATTCCCGCTGACTTTGGGCAAAGCCCCTTTGTGGTGGACTGGCTGTCTAAATTTACGCCCGATACGGCGCTGAATTTGGTACTGCTCATTGTAACGGGCAGTATTTTAACAATGATTTTGCAATCTTCCAGCGCCGTCATGGCCATGACGCTCACTTGCGCCGCGGCGGGCATTATCAACTTTGAAACCTCCTGCGCGCTGGTGCTGGGGGAAAACATTGGCACCACCATTACCGCCAACCTGGCCGCTATCGGCGCCACCAAAACGGCGCGCCGCGCGGCGGTGGGGCATTTCCTCTTTAACTTCATTGGCGTGGTGTGGGTCAGCTTGATTTTCCACCACTTCATTCACCTGATTGACTGGCTGGTCCCCGGCGACCCGTACGTCACCGACCCGGCCCAGCTCAGCAGCGTGTTGCCTTATCACATTTCGGCGTTCCATACGGTGTTTAACATTGCCAACACCTTGATTATGTTGCCGCTGCTCAAACAGCTGGCGGCGCTGACCTTGCTCATCATCCCTAAAAGCAAACGCGAGGACAAACACCAAGACAATGAGCTGCTCTTCTTAAACACGCGCTTTAGCCAAACGCCGGAGCTGGCCATTTTGGCCGCGCGCAAAGAAGTGGAGCGCATGATGGGCTTTGTGTCTAAACTGACCGACAAATTGTTGCTGGCCATTAAGACCGACGACGACAAACTCTTTGAGCGCTTGATTTCCGACGCCAAGGACGCCGAGCGCACCACCGACGTATTGGAGCACAAAATCAACTCTTACCTCACGCAAATGACGCACGGGAACCTCTCTCGTCACGCCGTGGCGCAGACGGTGGCACTGTTTGACTTGACCAACAGCATTGAGGGCATGGGCGACTGTGGCGAAAAAATTGCCAAAATCTTGGAAAAGTTCCGCCGCATGGACCCGCCGGCCTTTAATGAACAAGACCTCAGCAATATGGAGGCCATGGCCCGCAAAACCAAGTCCATTATCAAAAATACGCGCGGCGTGATTTTGCAGTTCCCTAATCCGCAGCTAAACGGCGCAGCGGGCTACATGTTCAAAACCGCTGTGATTCATGAAACCGAGCTTAACGCCATGCGCAAAAACCTGCGTGCCGAGCGCAATACGCGCATTTCGCAGGGGCAGCAGGCCACGCCCGATTCCATTACCGCCTACGGCGATATTTTGAACAACTTTGAACGCATGGGCGACTATGCCATGCGCGTGACCGAGACGGTCCTGCGCGTCAAAACGCCCAGCGCCGAGGATATGGCCGCGCTGTCGGGGCTGCCTTCGCCCAGCACGGACCAGCCCTTGGCCTAGGAGCAAGCTATGCGCGACGTACGGGACTTTTTTAAAATGAGTTGGGCCGTGCTGCGGGGGCGCTTTCCGTTCCCGTGGAAGACGGCGCTGCTCGCGCTGGCGTGCCTGGCGTATTTGCTGTGCCCGATAGACCTCATCCCGGATGTACTGCCAATATTGGGCATTACCGATGACGCCACGTTTATCTTGCTGGTGTTGGCGCTGCTGAAAAAAGACATCTCCCGTTACCGCTCCGCGCAACAGCCGCCCCAGGAAAACGTCATAGACATTGGCGACATCAGCCAACACAAAAAGTAATTCACCGGGCCCCGCAAGGGGCCCTTTTTCTAGCCTATTTTCGGCAAGAGCGGCGGAAGAACAAATTGATATAATTTATATATGAAAAAACTGCTTAAAATTTTAGCCGTTTTGGCTGCCGTCGGCGTGGTCCTGCTGCTGGGTGCGTGGATGACGCTCAAAATAATGTTTCCGCCGGAAAAGCTACAAGCTCTGGCGCAGGAGTATGCTCAAAAATCCTTGCAGCGCGAGGTCAAATTTTCGGGTGTATCTTTTAATCTCATCGGCGTCACGCTCAAAGATTTTGCCCTGTCGGAAAAGGGCACCTTTGCCAACGGCACCTTTGTCTCGGCCGACAAAGCCACCGCCAAGCTGGCCCTGTGGCCGCTGCTGGCCAAACGGGTGGAAATCAGCACCGTGGGACTGGACGGCCTGCAGGTCCATATTTTAAAAGACAAAGACGGCCAATTTAATTTTGGCGATTTGCTCTCCGCCGCTGAGGAAACCCCGGCCCCAACCGACAACGGAACCGCTGAAAGCGGGGCGGTGGGCTTTTCGCTGCTGGCCGACCACATTTACGCCAAAAATTGTGACTTGTATTACAAAGATTTGCAGAGCGGTATGGATGCTTCGGTAACCAAAATCAACCTGCAAATAGACCATTTTGATTTGCATAAACCCTTTGACGCGGCGCTGAGCTTTACCACCGGCTACCAAGACCGCACGGGCTTGCAGGCGGCGGTGCCGGTGTCCGTCAAGGCGCAAGCGGATTTGGCCGGGCTGGATATGGCCAAAGCGCAAGCCACCTTAAAAAATCTGACGCTGACCTATAAGGGCATTAAGCTGGTCCTGTGGGGCGGCGCTAAAAACTTCACCGCGCCGATAGTGGACTTGCAGGGCAAGCTCTCCGGCGTGTCCAGCACCGCATTGGCCGAAGTGTTGCCCGGTCTGCCGGTGTTTGTGTTGCCTGATATCGGGTTGCTGCTCTCGGCCGAGGCGAATTTGGACGCTTCGTCGGTACGCTTGAAACAAGCCCGCCTGAGCCTGGGCGATTCGGCCGCGTCTGTGCAAGGCAAGGCCACCTGGGGCGGCGCCCAGCCGACGTATCAGCTCAATGCCAACCTGAAAATTGACCTGGGGCAAGTGGCGCAAATGACGCAAATGCTCTCCGGCTATGGCATTGGCGGGCAAGTGAGCGGGCAATTTACCGCCACGGATAAAAACAATTTCCAAGACGTCAAAGGCACGCTGACGCTGGCCAACCTGACGGTGGCCTATGACAACTTGACGCTGGGTGAATTGAACGGCCAAATTGACGTAAAATCCTTGGCCGATATTTCCTGCAACCAGCTGACGGGCAAACTCAACCAAGAGCCGTTTACCAGCAACTTTGCCTACAAAGATTTGGGCGGAAACAAGTTAGACCTACTGTTTAACTTGGACTTGTCTAAACTGACCTTGGACAAATTCCCGGCGTTTGCCGAACAAAATACCGCCGCCGAAGAAACCGCGGCTTCCGCCCCCGTAGCCAACGGGCCGGAAACCTATTTCAATGTGCGCACGCACATCAAGGTGGGGCCGATCCGCGTGCCGTATTTTATGTCGCAAGGATTTGAGCTGCAAGGCAATTTAAAACAAGCCAGCGCCACGATGAAAAAATCCAACGGTCAGGTGTCCTTTACACTGCAAGAGGGCGCGGTGACGGACCTGGATTTGTTCGCCTCGGAAAGTAAAGTGCTTAAGATTTTAATGCTGCCGCTGACGCTGATTAACAAGGTAACCTCTAAACTGGGAATAGACCTCTTCCCGGCCAAAGACCCGCAGGACAAAGGCAAAATTAAATTTGCCAGCGGAGAGGGGGAGTATAACTTTACCAACGGGCTGATGACCATTGCCAAAACGCATATCAATTCCGCCGTGTCGGATATGCAGGCCAGCGGCACGCTGGACTTTAACACCGAAAAGCTGGATATGCGCGTAACCGCCACGGTGCTGACCTCCCAAACGCCGATTGTCATCAAAATCGGCGGGACGATGAATGACCCTTCCGGCAAGCTGGACGTCGCCGCGACGGCGGGCGCTTTGGTGGGGGGAATCCTCAATTACAAAACGCCGGGCAAGGTGGTGGGCGCTGCCGGCAGTGCCACCAAATCCGTAGTCAATAAAAGCGTAGACGTAGGCAAGAACGCCGCCGATATGGGCACGGACGCCGTCAAAGGGACGGTGGGCGTGGCCGTCGGAGCCATAAAGGGAATCGGCGGGCTGTTCAAAAACCGCAATAAGGAAGAGGATAAACAAGAGTAATTTACGAACGACCTGCTTTTCCGCTTCAGTAACAAAGTAAAAACCCCCGGCCTAGCCGGGGGTTTTTTAGACACAAAAAAAGAGCAGGGGGATGTACCCTGCTCTTTGGTCAGAACCATTCGGGGGGTAAATCGAAAGGTTCTGGGGGAATAAATCTATACTTTTATGATACACTCTGTTTTAAAAAATTGCAACTTTTTTTCGCATAAATAAAAATTATTCTTATTTAATTCTCTGCGCCCCGCTCCGTGGGGCCAGCCAAATAAAAAATGTGTGCCAAAAATTCTTTCCTATTGCTATAATATAAACATCGGAGGAAATATGAACAAATTTTATTGGACGTTTGCTTTGACCTTGCTTTTGGCCCCGGCAGCGGCGGCTGCTGGCCAAGAGCCTGACATTATTTATGTAGACGGTAAACCCGTCTATATCGGCGGATTAGAACCGGCCGCAGACACGCAGGTGAAAAAGACCACGGTGGAAGAAGAAATCGCCCGGACGAATGTCCCGGGGGATATTTACCGCGGCACGGTGTTGGGCGCGCAAAAGCCGACCAACAAGGGGGATGTCTTTGGCCGCAAAGAAGTAACCTACCGCGGCAAAGTGCTGGGCGACCATACCACGCCGTCCACCGAGTATGAAAAAAGAGCCCCCGAAGTATACCGCGGGGAAGTCTTTGGCAAAGAGCAAAAAAAATATGCCAGCGACACCTTGGGCAAGCGGGAGCTGGCCAAAACCAAATTTGTGTATGACACTTCGTTGGTGCGCGCCATTAAAACCGGCGACGCCGACCGCGTCCGCACGCTGATTTACGCCAATGTGGACGTAAACGAACGCAACTACGCCGGCATCACCCCGCTGACGGTGGCGGCGGAAAAAGGCAATTTAAACATTGTCAAAATGTTGGTGGAAGAGGGGGGCGCGTCGGTTAATTACTCCTCCAGCTACGGCGTCACGCCGCTGATTGCGGCCGCCGCCGCAGGCCAAAGAGAAGTGGCCGATTACCTAATTAAAAGCGGGGCCAACCCCGCCGCCAAGGACGACTTGGGCAAAACCGCCCTGCTGCACGCCATGCCGGCCAATGACCGCCGCCTGACGGAAACCTTGGTCAAGCTCAACAGCCGCGCCATCAACTTGCCCGATAATATGGGCAATACCCCACTGATTTACGCCGCCCAAAAAGGCAGCTTGGACAATATCCGCGTGCTACTTAAATACAAGGTGGACCCAGACTATCAAAATCCGTCCAACGGGTTTTCCGCCTTGGCCTCGGCGGCTGCCGCCGGGCAAGAGGACGCCGCACAGCTGCTGGTGCGCAACGGGGCCGACATTAATCTGAAAGACCACGAGGGCCGCACCGCTTTATTTTACGCGGCTGAACACGGCCAAACCGCGCTCATTCGCCAGTTGCTGCGTTTGGGGGCGGACATTAATGTTGTGGATGCAAACGGCCAAAATATTTTCATCGCCGCGGCGGAAGGGCAGAGCGTGCCGTCCTTGGATATGCTGAGCAAGGAACACTTCTCCGTCAATGAAGCCGACGCCAAAGGCAAAACCGCACTGATGTATGCCGCGTCTGCCAAAGGGACACAGGGCGTACAGTGGTTTATTGACAACGGGGCCGACCTGGACCAACAGGACCAAAGCGGCAACACGGCCCTGATGTATGCCGTGAAGAATTTAAATTCCAAAGCCGCCTTGCTGCTGCTGAAGCAGAATGTGGATTTAACCGCCGTCAACAAAGAAGGCAAAGATGTTTTTGCGTTGGCGGAAACCTTGATGCCCAACTCCGCCGTGACCAAAGTGCTGCAGGTGAAAAAGCGCACGGTGCTGCCGGAACAGCTCAAGGCCCGCGCCGCCCAGCAAGCATTGGCCCAAGAGGAACAAGCCCGCTTGGCTGAAGAGCAGGCGGAAGAGTTAAAGGACGATGCCCAAACGCTGCAAGAGCAAAAACGCCAAGAAATCCGCAATCAAGTGGAGCAAGAAATGATGCAAAAGGACGAGGAGTTGGCCCGCCTGCAAAAGCAATTAGACGAGGCCAAAGCCAAACGCGAGGCGGAAATTCAAGCACAAGTAGACGCGCGCTACCAAGCCGCCCAAAACGCCGCTGACCAAGCGGCCGATACCTGGCAGCAAACCCAAGAGCTTGTTTTGCCGTAAGCCGTTTTAGACGTACAAAACCCCGGGTGTTTCCACCCGGGGTTTTCTTTTGCAAATAAATGCCGCTAACGCCTACGCCGGCCGCTGCTTACACCAAGTTAAAAAGCGGTGCCACTGCTGGTAACGGTCCTCTGCGGCAAAGGGCTCCAACTGCGGCTGCACCGCCGGCAGCAAATGCACCGTCTGCCAGGCCTGCGTGTCTGCCCCGCTTTCCTGCGCGGCCAGCAACGCCGCCCCGGCGGCGGTACTTTCCGCCTCGGCACACGGCAACAGCTGCGTCTGCAAAATGTCTGCCTGGGTTTGCAACAGCGCCTGGCTCTTGCTCAGGCCCCCGGCTACTTTGATTTCCCGGCTCTTTATGCCATAGCGCTCCGCGTAAAAAACAATATCGGCCAGCAGCAGTGCAATGCCGTCCACCGCACCGCGCACGAGGTCGGCCTTTTGGGTGGCGGGGGACAGCCCGGCCCACACCGGGCTCACGGTAAAATCCCAATACGGCGCACCCAGCCCGCCCAAAGCAGGCAACAGTTGCACCGGGTGTTTGGACGCAGCACACAAGGCGTCCACTTCTTCCATGGCAAAGGAAATTCCCAACGCGTTAAGCCACGTAAACACCGTGCCGCACGCATTGACGGGCCCCTCTAGAAGGTATTCCGGCCCTTGGGCGCGGTCCACCCCCGGCGAGGTCAGCAACCCGGGCAAAATTTGGCACTCCGTGCCCGTATGGCACATAAAAAAGGCCCCAGTGCCGTAATTGATACACGCCCCGCCCGGTCCCACGCGCAAGGCTTGCAGCGCGGCCTGCTGATCCCCAATGCACACACGGATGGGAATACGCCAGCCCTCGTGTTCAAACATTCCGTAATCATCTACAGTATGTTTGATTTCCGGCAGCCAGCTGCGTTGCACGCCAAAGGCCGCCAGCAGCGGCTCATGCCACATCCGGGAAGTCAAATCCAGCAGCAGCGTCCTTTGGGCTTGGGTCGGGTCGCAGGCAAAGGTTTGCCCATGCGTCAAATGCCAAATCAAATAGCTTGCCACCGGCCCTACGCACAAACGGCCCGCTTGCGCCGCTTGGGCGGCCTGCGGGTGATTTTTTAAGGTCCAGGCAATTTTAGGCGCACTATAAAAAGGGGTCTTATACAGCCCGGTCCAGCGGTGCACCTCTTCTTGGCTCAGCGGGGCTTGCTCCGCCTCTTGGGCGGCGCGCCCGTCTTGCCAGCTCAAAGCCGGGGCCAGTGGCTGGCCGGTTTGTTTGTCCCAAAAAACCACCGTAGAACGCTGGCTGGCCACCGCCAAGGCGGCCACTTCGGTTCCGGGCGGCAACTGCTTAAGCACCTCAAACAAGGCCTCCAGCTGCCCGGTGAGCAAAGCCCACGCGTCAAACTCGGCCAAGCCCGCCGCCGGACGGCGGGTATCCACCCCGCGCACGGCCCGGGCCGCCAAACGGCCTTGCGCGTCAAAGGCCAGCGCACGCGAAGAAGAACTGCCTTGGTCCAGGGCAATAAAAATTTTATTGTTCATCTTTGTACCACGTGTTGTTTTTAAGCAGCACATAGGCCGTTTTGTCTAAAGACAGCAAGGTATCCTCGGCCTTTTTTTCGTCAAATTTTTCGGAACGTTTCTCTACGGACAAAATCGCCTGGCGGGTGTGACGCAAGGCGCCCTCTTGGGTAATCAGCCCAATGTTCACGCCTTCAGACACCAAGGCCGCGCGCTCTTGCGGGCGGGACGCGTCCAACATATCCCGGCCCAAAGCGCTATAAGGCACATTGAGCCCCACCAAATTATACAGCGTCGGCACGATATCCAACTGGGAAACCACATAATCTATCTGGCGCGGCTTAAGCAACTTAGGCGCGTAAAGCACCAGCGGGATGCGGAATTTGTTGTACAAAGAATCCGAATCCGGCCCGCCGGAAGTATGGTCGGCCACAAAGACAAAAACTGTATTGTCAAACCAACCCTCTTTTTTGGCGCGCTCCAGCAACTGGCCAATAGACCAATCGGCATAATAGAGCGTGTTTTTAAAGCCGTCGTCCCAGGTGTTGCCTTTATACTTTTCAAACTGGTCTAAGGTGCGGGCAAACGGCGCATGCGTAATGCCCGTAAAGAGCATCCCCATAAAAGGTTTGCCTTGGCATTTTTGCACTTGGTCGGCGCTGAACATCAGTCCGTCGTAATCGTAGCCAAAAGGCGCTTTGTCTTTGTAGGGCAAGAGTTTCTTCATGTCCTCAAAGCCATAGCTGCCCTGCGCCCCCAAATACGAGGCCAAAGCGCAAAGGCGGTAGCTGTCGCGGTGGGAGGTTTGGGCAAAAAAAGTGCAATAGCCCGCGTCGGCTAAGGCCCCGGGCAGGCGGAAGAAGCTGGTCAGCTCCAGCCCGTAGCCAAACATCGGCAGGCCCGGCACCAGCGGCACCGAGGCCAACACCCCGGCAAAGCCAAACATACTGCGCAGCCCCACGGCGTAGGCGTTGGTAAAGTTTACGCCGTCTTTGATGATTTGGTCAAACACCGGGGTCACGCCAAAATGGTTGTCTGACAACCCGTCCACATAATACGGGTGCCACCCTTCTAGCAACACAATAAAAATATTCAGCGGCTTGGCCGCACGCGCCTTGAGCGGCTGGCGCATGAGGGGGTATTTTTCGTCCGGCACCATTTCCGTATCCGAAATGAGCAGCTTTTGCGTATTGGAAATAGCCTTCTCCGCCGGATAATCATTGCGGATATCCACCGAGCCCTTACGCCCCACCTGGTAGGCGGTGAACACGCCGTTAAGCGTCAGCGCCGCGGCCGCGGGGGAAGCGGCGTATTGGTACACATCGGCAATGCCAATGGGTTTGCCCATTCCCAAATGCCCGCGAATGCCCAACAGGATAAACAAAATACACAAAACCAGTTTCACCAGCTCGCCCTTGGCATAATACGGGTCAAAAACATAACGGTATTTAAAAATTTTATGCACAAAAACCGCTGCAATAAACAGCAGTACAAACAGCAGCAACACGGGCAGCAGCGCCTTGGTAAACATATACGAAAGCACAAAACCCCAATCGGCCGAAATTTGCAAAATTTCCTCGGCAATGTGGCGTTTGACATAGGGGAAATAAATCAAATCCGCCACCAAAAACCCGGCCATCACCATCAGTTCAAACGCCAAAAACAGCACGCAAGACTTGACATACCGCACCGAATTGACGGGCAGGTTAAACAACAAAATAACCGGCCCCAAAAACAGCGCGATCACCGCCAAGTCAAAACGCACCCCGTTAAAAAATGCGCTAAACACCTCACCCGCGCTTAAAGACGCAAAAGTGGCGTGGTGAAATACAAACAAGGCCAACCGGAAAGCCGTAAACAACAACAGGGCAAATAACACAATGCCCACGGAAAGCTTGGCGCGAAAATCACTTCTTTTGGGTTTTTTAATCCACATAATTACTCCGCCTTGGAGAGTTCCAGCCCGGTATGGGGCGTAGAGGTGGCCAAGGCGCGCAGCTGCGCTTTGGCGTCCTCGGGCACGGACGGGTCGGCCAGCAGCGCGGCCACCGTGCTTTGCGTGGGCACCAGCGTGCGGGGCAACAAGCCCAGCTTGCGCAGCAGCGCCACCGTTTTGTCTTTATCGGTAAAAACCAACTTGTTTTGGGTGCTCAGTTCCGCCCGGTAATGCGCGCCAAAATGGCGTTGGTAACCATGCTTGTTCATAAGCGCGATGATTTCTGAGCGCAGGCGTTGGTCCTCGGCCTGCAGCGCGCCCAAGCGGTCTATTTTCTCGCTTAAAATTTCCTCGTCTGTTTTGGCGGTGGCTCGCGGGGCCGGAGCCGGGGCAGCAGACGGCGTAGCAAAGGGGTTTTTCGTCGGGGGCGGCACGTTTGGAATCTTGGCGCCCCACCCGCTGGGACCGTCGTATTCCTTGCCCGTAAAAACGGGGCAGATATTGTGGTAATCGCACCAGCGGCATTTGTTTTCTTCAGGGGTGGGGTCAAACTTGCCGGAGCGGATTTCACCCGCAACACCCAGGACCTTTTGCCAAAATTCATACATTTCCTTATCGCTGCCGCGCTCAAAGCTCAGCTCGGTCAAGGACGGCAAATGGTAAAAACTTAATTTTTCCACCCGGATTTCTTTTACGTCCGGGTCCGCCGCTTGCACCAACTGGCGGATGAGGGGGGAATTTTCGGCTACTTTTTGGTACATTAGCAGCTGGTCCGGCTCCCGCTGGACGGTCTTGCCCGTCTTATAGTCCAAAATCTTCACGCGTCCCTCGCCCAAGTAGTCAATGCGGTCCAAAATGCTGATCAGGCTTAGCCCGTCGGTTTCCAACGTGCTCTTCATTTCCACCGACAGGGGGTGGGCAAAGGTGTTGGCGTGCTTGCCGTAGTAAGCGCGGATAATGCGTTGCCCCTCTTCAAAGCCGGCGGCCTCTTTTTCCATAGAGGCGTAGCCCTTTTGGTCAAAAGACGTGCTGTCCCAATGGGTTTTAAAAAAGGCCAAGGCTTGTTCCACCGTCGGGAAAACTTGGTTTTTTGGATTATAAATATATTCCATGACCTCGTGCAGGGCCGAGCCGAAAGCAAAGTAATATTTCGGCTGCTCGGGCAGCATATGCACATAGCGGAATTTGTACTTCTGGGGGCATTCTTTGTACATGCCCATTTTGGAATAAGAAAACGAAAGATTTTTAGCCATACAACCCCTCTACACAGTAGTTGGATTTATTGTAGCATTTTCCGTACGGGCGTGTGCGGATGCGTGTACGGGTGCGCCCGCGTAGGGCATAGAAAAGGCGCGGGGGACACCCGCGCCCAAAAATGAAGCCAAACGCTTATTCTATGCCGCCCCAGTGGCTGAGTACTTCTTCCCACTTGTTAAGCAGTGCCATATCGCGCGAGCCGTTGCCGCTGAGTTCAAAATCCAGCATGGTCAATTTCAGTTTGCCGTTGGGCTGGCGTTTGAGGTAGAGATTGTGCAGCAAGTCGCCGTGTTGAAAGCCTTCTTTGTTGAGCTCTTCAAACAGCCCTTTGACCTGGCCCCATTCGGCCTTGCTCATGGGGATGCCGTTTAAGTCCCGCGCAATGGCCTCCGGGTTGGGGCGAATGCCGCTTTCCATAAAGTTCAACCCCGTCGGGTCCACCGGGGAAAGCGTAAACGGGTCTTTGACGCGGGTCCGAAATTCGCGCACGTAATATTGGAACATATCGTCGTTGAGCGTAGCGCGGACCTGGCCTTGAATCGTCTCAGACAGACCCTCGGAACCCTCGGCAATCACGCGCGGATAATCCACGTCCAGCAAATCAAATTTGCCCTTCATTTTTTGCACCAGCTGGTCCAGCCATTTGGTGCGCTGGATTTCCGCCTGCGTGCCCACTTTGTAAAAGCCAATCGTTTGCCCGGAAGCGTCTTTGAGTTTCCACACCGCGTTTTCAAAGCCTTCCCCGGCCACCCGCTGGGCGCTGGCCGCCCGGCGCAGCACGTCGTCGGCCTGAGCAGCCGCCTTTTGCGCCACGGTGGCCGCTTTGGCAGAGCCTTGCGCCGTTTTGGCCGTGCCGCTTAACGCGCGGGCGACGTCATCGGCCTGTACCTTGCTGAGCAGCTTGGCCCCTTTGACCAGCGGCGTAGCCAAGGCAAACATTGCATCCCCGGCGGCAAAATCTATCACCAAAGGCAAGGATTTTTGATAAAACCGGGCATTTTGGGCGGCTTGGCGGTTCGTCATGGTTTGATGTAATTGGCCGGTCTGCCCCGTCCAGCGGCCGGAATAGAGCAAATCCGTTCCGGCAATTTCGGCCACGCGGCTGGAAGCATACACCGGGTGGGTGGCTATGTTGTGCCAGCTTTGGGCAATGGCCTGCTCGGCCCCGCCAAAAGAGTGCTCGGCGTAATAAAACGGTTTTTCAAATTCAAACAAGTCATTGGCCACTTGGGCAATGCGTTCGTTGAGCGCATTGGCGGCCAAGGCGGCCGCCAGCTCCTCCACCAGTTCCTCGTGCGAGGGCACCCGGTCGTATTCCATCAGACGTTCCGCCAGCAACCCTACGGAAATATAATCAAACATCCGCAGAGAATTCATTAAATCTTGCTTGGTGGCAGAGAGCGTGGGGCTGACCATTTTGGCCAAGGAAACCAGCCGCGACGACAGGGACGGCTCCAAACGTTGCGCCTCTTGGTAAAAGTCTTGCGCGGCGGGCAGGTCTTTGAGCAAAGCAGCCTGCAAATCCGTCCCAAAAGCGGCCTGCGGCGCCAAATGGCGCTGCACATATTTTTTCAAATCGGCCCCGGGGATTTTTTGCGCCTGCAAGGGCATCAAACTAGAGCGCACCACGTTAGTGGAGAGCTGCTCGTACCGGCTGATGAACGACTCAATTTCCTTTTGGCGTTTGACGAACACCGCCGGGTCATAGGCCTTTTGGGCCAAGGAAAAATCCCGCTTGGCATAGTCTTGCGCCATAAAATGGTCACCGGCTTTGAGGTACTTTTGGTATTGGCGGTAAGCGGCGTTTTCTTGGTGGACGCGCGCGGCGTAATCGCCCAATTGCGCGTGAAAAGAGGACAAATAAAACGCTTGGTACCACACATCGCCCACCTGCGGCACGGGCACGTTCTTTAGCTGCACGGCCCGACGGGGGGAACGCAGCACCTGGGTCACCATGTGCTGGGCCAGACGCAAGGTATCAGCCGGTTTAGCGGCGCGCAAATCTTGGTATGTGCTGTCCAACGCGGTGGCGAAAAAGACACCAGTTTTGTCAAACGGCGGCAAGCCTTGGATTTTATCTTCGTAAAACACGCGCGGATACACGGTAAAGGCCAAAGCGCTGTAGCGCTGGCGGTAGGTGGTGCTGTTTTGCACGGCGGCAGCTTGTTTTTGGCGGAAGAACTGCGCCAGAATATCCTGCACCGACAGGGTGCGGGTCTCCGTCGGTAGACGCAAGGGCTGTGCCGCCAGCGGCAACCCCGCCAGCAGCAAGAGCGTAAAAAGAGAAACCGTCTTTTGAAAAATCGTTTTAAATGGGGTCATATTTGTATTGTAAGAAAGAAATGCCCCAAAAACAAGGGTTATAAGGCCTATTTTACTTCTGGGCACTTTGGGCCCCGGACGCGCCCGGGCAGCGCCGCTGAAAAAAGGTCTTTTGTATCTTGGCTGGAATTTTTGTAAAATAATAAAAGAAGTTTGTTTTTGTGTTTATGCCCCCATAGCTCAATGGATAGAGCACCTGCCTTCTAAGCAGGGGATTACAGTTCGATTCTGTATGGGGGTACTTCTGCGTAATTTGAGGCATTTCGTTGTTGCTTCTCCGGTCGGATACCTCCGCGCTGCCGCGCGTGTCCGTGCGGTATTCCTCCCGTCGGCGCGCCTAGAACTGCCGCAAATTCCTGTGAAGTCCTTTCCCGTTTCCACATTGGACCCGTTGTGGGTACTTCTGCGTAATTTGGGGCATTTCGTTGTTGCTTCTCCGGTCGGATACCTCCGCGCTGCCGCGCGTGACCTCTTGTTTGTACTTTGTTACAACTTAATAGTCATAATTCTCAATGCTTTGGTAACCGTTGCTTACCAGCCCGTCGCAGACGGCTTTGGCTGTGCTGGAAAACCAGCCGCATTTTTTGACCCAATCCCCGCTCTGCAGCCTTTCCGCAGTCAATACGTAATAATCGCTATCTGAATTGCGGTATGCATAGGCTATCGCCACTACGCCGTCGTTTGCCTGAGGAAACACCTCTGCCGAGTAGCTGAAATTTTTCGTCTTGCACCCGTTGTCAGCCGGGGTACAGTTTATGCCTATGTCTAATGAGCCATCAGCTGCCAAACCTCCACCGGGAAGCAAATTGCGGGCCGTACCACCACCTAAAAGATAAACATCCATTGCCTTTTCCAAGCTGGAGAGCGTAGATACCACCTCGGCGGCACGGGCTTTTTCCACTGCCTTTTGATATTGTGGCAAGGCCACCGCAGTTAAAATGCCAATAATCAGCACAACCACCAACAACTCAATGAGTGTAAAGCCGCCTAAACGGCCCTCAGAACGGTTTTTCATATTTACCTTCCCCTTTTTGCTAAATTTTACTTCTACGCAAAATTTAGCAAAAAAAAAACATTCTGCAAGCTTTTTAAAATGAATAGCCAACTTTTCCACTTTCTTCTCTGCGGGCCGAAAGCAAATTTAGCTATAATTTATATATGAATTTGAAACATATTTTTTGGTTCTGCTTTTTGGAATTTCTGCTTTGGTGTTTGCTTTCGCTGGCGTACTTTGGGGTCAGCGGGTTTTATCCGTCTTGGACGGGGGGACTGTTTACCGCCCTGTTTATCCCAGGGAATGCCTTTATGTTTGCCGCGGGGCTGTTTGTGCTGCTGGCGTTGCTGCGTCTGATTGGGCCGAAAACGGCCTACTGGGGTGCGGTCTGCCTGGGCGGGGCGTTTAATGTGGCGCTGAGCCTGGACGTTTTTGTTTACACGCAATACCGCTTTCACATCAGTCTGTCCATGTTGCAGCTGTTCTTCGGCCCGGCCGGGCGGGAAATCTTTGTCTTTCCCGCGTCTATGTGGATACTGTTTGGCTTGGCCGTTTGTTTGATGTGGGGCCTTAGCGCCGCGCTGGCGACGCTGGCGCGCAAAATCCCTTGGGGCGGCAAAACCCTGGGCGCGGTGGCGTGCATTCTGCTGCTGATTTGGGGCGGATACAACGCCATGTATGCCTGGGCGAAATTTATGTTGGTGCCCTCGGTGTTAACGCAGGTAACCTACTTGCCTTGGGCACAGCCGCTCAGTCTCAACCGCCGCCTGCGCAAAATGGGGTTTGAGCCCAAAAGCCAACCTTATGAAACGCCCCGCGCGGGCACGTTAAACTACCCGCGCAGTCCGCTGCAATGCACCCCGGGCGAGCGGCCCAATATTTTGCTGATTTTGATAGACTCTTGGCGGGCCGACACCTTTACCCCGCAAGTCATGCCGCACACCTACGCCGCATACCGGCAGTCCCCATATGCCTTTTATTTCACCGACCATTTGGCGGGGGGAAACGCCACGGAAGCGGGGGTATTTTCGCTGTTTTATTCCATTCCTTATGCGTATTGGGACAGTATCACCGGGGCCAAACTGCGCCCGGTGCTCATGCAGCAACTGGCCGAGCAGGGCTATCAGTTTGGCATTTACGCCAGCTCCCGCTTAAACAGCCCGGCCTTTAACAAAAACGTCTTTGCGCAAATTGATGACTTACGCATTGCCTCTAAAGGCAACACCAAGCCCGAACGCGACGAAAACGCCCAAAAAGAATTCCTGCAATTTTTGGACCAGCGTGACGAAAGCCGCCCCTTCTTCGGCTTCTTGTTTTATGATTCGGCCCACGGACAGGAATTCCCGCCCGATTACGCCGCGCCGTTCACGCCCTATGGCGACGAAATGAATTACCTTTTGCTCACCAAAAACACCGACCCTACGCCCTATATGAACCGCTATAAAAATTCGGTTCATTACATAGACGCTCTGCTGGGGCAAGTGTTTGCCGCGCTAAAACAACGCGGCTTGGATAAAAACACCCTCGTCCTCTTAACCGGGGACCACGGGCAAGAGATCAACGATACCCGCCACAATTTCTGGGGGCACAACAGCAATTTTGCCAAGTACCAAACCCATGTGCCACTGCTGGTGTGGTGGCCGGGGCAACCGGGCGGAGAAAAAACATACCGCACTGCGCATTACGATGTGGGGCCCTTTTTGCTCCGGCATGCCTTGGGCTGCAGCAACCCGACGGGGGATTACAGCATCGGCCAGGACCTGATGGACCCCACCCCGCGCCCGTGGACCATTATCTCCAGCTATACCAACAAGGCCGTGCGGGAGGGGGATAAAATTTCCGTGCTGAACAACTACGGCGGCATGACCAGCTATGACGAAAATTTCACCCCGTCAGACACGCCCGTCAGCGCCAATGCTTTGGGACAGAGCTTAAAAGAATTTAGCCGCTTTTACAAATAGTTTAAAAACACCGTTTTCCAACCCAAACAAAAATGCTATAGTATTTGCGTTGGGTGTTAGATAATAAAAAGGAGATGACCAAAATGGGTGCATTGCAGACGTATTTTTTGGATGTGATTACCAAGCAGTATGTAGACTTTTCCGGCCGGGCCTCGCGCAAACAGTTTTGGATGTTTGTGCTGTTTTATTTCCTGGTTAACTTGGTGCTGGCCATTTTGAGCAGAATTGACGGTGCGGTGGGCATGGTGTTCACCATAATTACCGTTCTGTATTATTTGGGCCTGCTCTTGCCTACCTTGGCGATTCAACTCCGCCGTTTGCGTGATGCGGGGCTGAGCCCGTGGCTGTTCTTGCTGTGCCTGGTGCCGTTTTTGGGCAATTTGATTTTGCTCGTGATGTATTTGTTGCCGACCAAAGAAAACAACTACTAATCTAACCGGGGGCTGCCCTGAGCGGGGCGGCCCTTTTTTTGCCCTTATGAAAACGCTGCGCACGATTGTTTTTACTTTGCTGACCCTTGGGCTGGCCGGAGGGGTTTACGGGCTGTTTATGCAGGGCTATGTCCATGCCAAATTTGCCCTTGTTCCCCGGTTGCAAGCCCCGGATTTGTCCGCCCCGGCCGCTGCGTGGCAAGCGGGGGAAAACCCCTTGTTTTTACACCAAGTCAACACCCCCGGCCGCGCCCGCGCCAAAGAGCGCAAATACCCCGGGTTTGAGCTGGACTTATCCCAAGACGGGCAAGGCCGTTTGTATGTCGCCCATGACGAAAAAAGTCTGGCCCGGCAGGTGCGCTTAAATGATATTTTTGCCGCCTTGCAACGCCCGCAGGACAAAAGCTGGTGGATTGATTTGAAGTTCGCCCCGACGGCGCAGCAGATAGATGAGGTCCTCGCCGTCGCCGCGCAATACGGCATTCCTGCGCAACAGCTGCTCTTTGAGGCCGGCCCCGGCCCCACCGCCAAACTGCTCCAAGAAAAAAATCTAGGCTTGCTGTTGCAAATTCCGGAAGGGTTTGAAGAGGACGGGGGCGACCCCGCCCGCCGCCAAGCGCTCAATGCACAGGCCTTGCAAGAGTGGCAGCAATACCGCCCCGCCGCCGTAGCGGCCAGCTTTGGCAAATACCCCTTTTTAAAGGCCTATTTCCCGAATATGCCCAAGGCCATTTATTACTCCAGCACCGTGCGCCCCAGCTACAAAAAGCCGCTGATGAAGCGCCAAATGCTAAAGGACCCGTCGGTGCGTATTTTTATGCTGGACGAATATACCCTTTTGCCGTTTTAACAGGAGAAAATATGTTTCAAACCCAAGTAACCCGTGAGCAGGCCTTGGCCCTGCTGCAAAAATACAACCAAGAGCCGTTTCACTTGCTGCACGCGCTGACGGTGGAAGCCGTTATGGGCTGGTTCGCCCAGCACCTGGGCCGCGGCGAAGAAGCCGCCTTTTGGCGTTTGTGCGGATTGTTGCACGACGTGGACTTTGAAAAATTCCCGCAAGAGCATTGCCAAAAAGCCCCGCAGCTTTTGGCGGAAATCCATGCCGAGCCCGAACTGATACACGCCGTATGCAGCCACGGCTACGGCCTGGCTTGCGACGTGCAACCCCAGGATGAAATGGAAAAGGTCCTCTTTGCCGTTGACGAGCTGACCGGGCTAATCGGCGCGGCGGCGCGTATGCGCCCGTCTAAAAGTTGCACGGATATGGAGCTAAGCAGTTTAAAGAAAAAATTTAAAGATAAAAAATTTGCCGCTGGCTGTTCACGCGAGGTGATCAAGCAAGGCGCAGCCATGCTGGGCTGGGAATTGGACGCCCTGCTAGACAAAACCCTGCAAGCCATGCGGGAAACGGAAAATGAAGTAAAAAATCAAATGGAGACTACTGCCAAATGAAATACTTAATTAACCCCCTCAAACGCATGCTGGACTGCCAAGGACGCAGCAACCGCAAAGAAATTTGGCTCTACTTTCTATGGCTGATGGTGTGCTATATAGCATTCTTCTTTGTGGCTGTCTTTTCCACGGTGGCCGCCGGAGAAATAATCTGCGACGGGTGCGGACAAGGTGCCGGGTGGATTGGCGTTCTTATCTGCTGGATCGCCGCGTGGATTGGCGGCATTCTTTTGCCCTTGGGCATTTTGACACGCCGGCTGCATGACTTTAACTTAAGCGGCTGGTGGCAATTGCTGCGCTTTATGCCGTTACTGGGGATGTTGGCCACAATCATATTCATGTGTATCCCCGGTCAGGCGGGTGAAAACCGCTTCGGCCCAGAACCCAAGGATTTATAAGCTAAAAACCCGCCGAAAAGGCGGGTTTTTTATTTTACAGCGCTTTTTCTAATTTAGTAAAAAACGCTGTGGCTTTTTCTTGGAAGAAAAAGTCGCTTACTCCGTCGGTATAGGCCGAAGGCAAGGTGTTGACCTCTATAATCGTGGCCCCAAACTGCTTGGCCAGCAGCGGCAGGCTGCACGCAGGCATCACCTGCCCGGCGGTACCCACCACCAGCATCACATCGGCCTCTTCGGCCAGCTCCTGGCTGGCGGTATAAACGGCCGGGTTAATTCCTTCGCCGTAAAACACAAAATCGGGTTTGAGCACCCCGCCGCAAAAACATTTAGGCGGCAGCTCGTCCAGGCTCACATCCTCCGTCTTGTATTTGCGCCCGCAGGCTATGCAGTGCATTTGGTGAATGGTGCCGTGGAACTCTTGCACATTTTTGCTGCCGGCCTTTTGGTGCAAGCCGTCAATATTTTGCGTAATGACGCCCTTAAATTCGCCCCGTTTTTCCAACTGGGCGATGACCTGGTGGGCCTTATTGGGCTGGGCCTCGTCCATACAAGTAAAAAAGATTTTCTTCATCTCTTGCCAGCTGCGGGTGGGATTACCGTAAAAGAAATCCAATTCAATAAACTTCGGGTCGTACTGATTCCACAAGCCGCCCGCACCCGTAAAGGGGGGAATGCCGCTCTCTACCGACACCCCGGCCCCCGTAAACACCACGCCCCGACGGGCGTTTTTGATGAGTTTTATTGCTTCGTCCATACCTGCTATAATATAAAATATCGGAGCTGTTTTGAATATGCCCTTGCAAGTCAAAGAGATTATCGTCCCGCGCTACATCACCCCCTGCCGCATAACAGGGTATGACTACGCCATTAACCCCTATATCGGTTGCCCGCACCGCTGCGTGTATTGCTATGCCGAGTTTATGAAACGCGCCAATCCGGGGGCCCAGTGGGGCACTTTTTTAGACGTGAAGGTGCAAAGCCGCCCCTGCCGCCCGGTCCCGCTGCAAGGCAAAAAAGTCTTTTTAAGCTCGGTGACCGACTGCTACAATGCCTGGGAAGAAAAATACCGCCTTACCCGGCGGCTGTTGCAACAGTTGGCCCGCGCCGGGGCGCAAGTGACGGTGCTGACCAAATCCCCTTTGGTCACGCGCGATATAGATGTGTTTCAAACCCTGCCTGAGGCAACGGTGGGGCTGTCTATCGGCAGTGTAAACCCGCGGCTCATCCAAGCCACAGAGCCCGATGCTCCGCCGGTAGCAGAGCGCCTAAACGCGTTAAAAACCTTGCACGAACACGGCATCCGCACCTGGGTGCACGTGGCGCCGATTTTCCCGCAACTTTCCGACTGGCGCGCCGTGTGTGAGGCCGCCGCGCCGTTTACCGACCAATTTTCCTTTGAAAATTTAAAATTGCGTTTTGCCGCGCTGACGCGGGTACAGGAATATATTTTGCAGGAACATCCCTCGCTCAAAGCCTTGTACGACCAAATTTATCTGCACAGAGATTTCAGCTACTGGGAAGAGCTACGCCAAGAGATTTTGTCCTACTGCCAAGAGCACGGCCTGAGCGGCACGGTGCACTTTTCCAACAAACACCTCGGCGACGAAATCGTTTAAGCGGCCTTGCCTTTTTTGGTCTTGTTCAGCACGCTGACCCAATAGACCACGCGGCCGTTTTCCCATGTTTTTTTGACGCCGTGGAACTCCGTCTCAAAGCCGGGGAAACGGTTGTCAAAATCTTCATTCAGCTGCAGAAAACTTAAAATGGGGCTGTCTGCGGCGGGGAAACGCTCCCCGGGCATAATGACCGGCACCCCGGGGGGATAAGGCAAAATCATAAATACACTCACGCGCCCCGGCGCATCGCAAAGGCGCACATATTCAGTCTTGCCTTCCGTCAGGCCATAGTAGGCTTTGTGCGGCGGCACGGCCTGCACAGGCGGAGTGGCGTAGAGCGAAGCGCAGCGGCGCATCACATCGGCCCCTTGCAAAAAGCGGTGCATTTCTTGGCACAAATCCGCCAGTCCCATGCGCTCGTAGCGGCCGGGGTAGGCGGCGGCAATGTCAGGGAACCACCGCGTCACCGCGGAATTGTCTGCGTATTCCAACTTAAAATCATGCAAAATGCGCAGCAGCTCGGCGGTGCGCTCGGTGCTGACGCCCGGGGCAAACAAAAACAACAAATTATAAAAGCCCGTTTTCTCCGGCACGACCCCGCGCGCCTGCAAATACTTTTTAACCACACACGCCGGAATGCCAAACGGGGTCATGGACGCGTCCTCCCGCACGCCGGGGGTTAGCAGGGTCACCTTTAAAGGGTCTAGCATCAAATCATCCTCGGGAGAAATGTCCATGCCCGTCCACGCGGCCCCGGGTTTTAACTTCCAGTCCTTGGGGTCCAATTCCAAATGTTTGCTCTCCGGCTGCCACGGCGTAAACCACCACTCGCCGCGTTTGGCGTAACGCTGCCCGGCCCGGCGCACCGCTTGGCGAAAGCGCGTTGCCGTCACCAATGCTTTGTTGATCAGCTCGTAGCCGTTTTCCTTCATAATTTGCGCATTGACGTCTAGCGAAGCAAACAGCGGGTAAAACGGTGAGGTGCTCGCGTGCATTAAATTGGCCTCCACCAAACCTTGCAAATCCAGCTTCTCGGCAGACCCTTGGCGAAAGTGCAGCATAGACCCCTGCGAAAAGGCCAGCAGCAGCTTGTGCGTGGACTGGCTGGCAAACACGGGCGGCATATGGGCCCGCTTGCGCGTGGCGGGGCTCATGGCGTAGCGGTGCTCGTAAAACGGGTGGAACGCCCCGTAAGCGTACCACGCTTCATCAAAAAGCAGGAAATGGGTTTGGTCGGCCAAAGCGGCTTTGACCTTGTCGGCATGATAAATTACGCCGTCGTAGGTGGAGTTGGTCAACACGGTCAGCTGCACCTTGGCCGCTTTTTTGTTGGTGGCCAACGGGCTTTGGGCGATTTTGGCGCGGATAGACGCCTTGGTAAATTGCTCCGCGCCAACGGGGCCAATCATCCCGTACGCGCACGGCTTGGGCGTTAAATACACCGGAATGGCCTCGTTCATAATAATGGCGTGCATAATGGATTTATGGCAGTTGCGCCCCACCAACACCAAATCCCCCGGCGCTACGGCGGCAAAAAAGACCACCTTATTGGCCGTAGAGGTGCCATTGAGCACAAAGAAAGTAACATCCGCGCCGAAGATTTCCGCCGCGCGTTTTTCGGCCTCGGCCGGCGGGCCCTGGTGCTCTAAAATAGAGCCCAGTTCTTCCACGCTGCTGGAGAGATCGGAGAGAAACAAATTCCGCCCGAAAAAATCATAAAAATCCTTGCCTGCCGCCGTGGTCTGCAAGCCGCGGCCGCTGGTATGGCCGGGCGTGCTCCACAGGGCCGCTTTTTTGCGGGCATACGCCTTGAGCGCGCGGTAAAAGGGGGGCAGGTGCAATTCTTCGTCGTTTTTCATCTGTTTTTTATTATATAAAAATGCGCCCAAAAAGCGCGGATTTTTTTACGCAAAACGCCCCGCCGGCCAGGCGGGGCGTTGCAAAGCGTTTTCCCACGCGTTTAAATGGTCACCAACCCGCGGGCAAACACATAGACGGCCACCAACGCGCATAAGAGCAGCAAGCTCATCACCACGCGCTCGCCGGTGCCGGCAAAAATACTTTTCCCGTCATGGCGTTGCTTGCGCGCCCACACAAACACCGGGATGCCCAAGGCCAAAAAGATGACCGCCAGGAACAGGTATTTCAACCCGGCTGCATACACCAGCCAAATCCCGTAGCCCGTGCCTACGATAGAGGTAAACAACGCCGCCGCACGCCCCTTGGGGGCAATAGCGGCGTACTCGCCGTCCTCCACCAGTTTCCATAAATACGCCGTGCTAAACAAATACGCAGGCAGCACCATCACCCCGGTAATGGAGAGCATGGTGTTCCAGGCGTTGTTGGAAAAATATACCAGGAAGATCGCCACCTGCATCAAGGCGCTGGTCACCCACAAAGACACCGACGGCGCCCCGTTTTTATTCTCCCGTGCAAATTGCTGCGGGAAGGTGCCGTTCTGCGCCGCGGCCTGCGGAATTTCGGCCGTGATCATCGTCCAAGCCAGCCAAGAGGACAACACCGCCAAAAGCAGCCCGATGTTCATCACCCACGCGCCCCACGGGCCGACCACCTTTTCCAGCACGCCGGCCGTAGACGGATTGGGAATGGCCGCCAACTCCGCTTGCGTCAAAAAGCCAAACGGCAACAGCGACAGCAGCGCATAAATGGCCAAACAACCCACAAAACCCAGCAAGGTGGCTTGGCTGACCGCGCTTTGGCTGCGCGCCCGGCTGGACATCACCACCGCGCCTTCTATGCCGATAAACGCCCACAGCGTGACCAGCATGGTGCTTTTCAGCTGCGTCCCCAGTCCGCCCAACGTTTTGCCGCTTTCGGCCAGTTTGCCCCAGAAATTATAGTCAAACCGGTCCAAATGGAAGCTAAAAAGCAGGATAATAATGAACAACAAAAGCGGCACCAATTTGCCAATGGTACCGATGAGGTTCATCACCGCCGCTTGGCGCACCCCGCGCAACACCACGGCGTTGAACACCCAAATCAACAGCGACCCGCCCAAAATGGAGAGCAGGTTATTTCCTCCCTGAAAATACGGGGGGAAGAAATAATTGAGCGCGTCCATGGTAATGACGGCGTAGCCCACATTGCCGAAAATTTGGCACAGCCAATACCCCCAGCCAATGGTAAACCCCGCATACGGGCCAAAACCTTCGCGGGCGTACATGTAAATACCGGCGGTCAAATCCGGCTTGACGCGCGAAAGTACGCTAAAGGTATTGGCGATAAAATAAATGCCCAGCCCCGTGATCACCCACGCCAGCAATACGGCCCCGGCACTGGCGCCGGCGGCCATATTTTGGGGGAGGGAGAAAATCCCGCCCCCAACCATAGAGCTGATGACAATACTGGCCAGGCCGATGACCCCCAGTTTCTTCACCGCCCCGGTGGCGGCGGTTTGCTTGTTTTCTGCCATATCTCCCCCAAACTAATTTGCGGCGTTAATCCATCGGTTTGACGCCTTGCGCCTTGGCCAGCGGCGCGTATTTGAAGTTCAAAAAGCCCATGACCGTTAAGCAATAGGCAAAGGGCTTGGTGATGTTAATGTAGTTGTGCCACATTTGGAAATCGCTGTGTTTTTCCACCCCGCGGATTTCCAGCTCGTGCTTAAGCGACTTGTTGAGCCACATTTCGCAATGGCCCCGGGCAATGTCATCGTCAATGGGCGTATCAAAATACTCCACGTATTCGGCCGCCCAACCGCCGATGAGGTTGCCCTTTTTGTCTTTGCCCCAGCACACGCCGACGCCCGTGGCAATGGCCTTGTGCTCGGTAATATTGGCCCCGTTGCCGGCCATGATAACTTCCAGCACCGCGCCGTGTTTAAATTGCCCGGCCACCGCATCCACCGGCAAAATGTTTTGATAAAGCTCCTTAGGCAGCACCGAGGTATACGGCACCACGTTGAAGTTCTCTATCTTGGCCTGCAGCAAGGCCGAGTCATAGCAGAACGTCTCAAACGGTTGCGGCGGAATGCCGTCGTCGGCTTGCCCCGCTCCGCCGGAAATAAACGCTAACGTAGGATAGCGCGTCCCCAATTCCAGATTTTCCATAGATATCTCCTTATTCCCCTGATTTTTACAACATCACCGTAGTGCGTAAGCTAGCCACGGTGGTAAATTTATGCCCGCCGGACAACCCCGCTTTGGGGTAAAACTGCACGTCCGGGGTAATGGTGAGCAGCTTGCCCACGCTCCACACCCATTGCAATTCCAGCGCCGTTTCGTATTTGCGCACGGAAGGGGGATTCCCCAGCGCGGCGCGGTCGGCGCGGTTGTAAGCTACGCCCAGCGTGATGACGTCTCCGCTGTGGCGGGAGAGCGGGTCCAACAAACTGGCCGCCAATACATACGAGTTTTTAATGGTACTCATATGCCCGTCAGAGCCGTTGGCCCGGGCGGAAAGCACCCAGCGCTCGCTGATGTGCTGGCTGGCATTCACAGACCACCCGCGCGAAATGGCGTCTTGCTGCGCCGTAGCCGGCTGATAATAGTACAAGAACGAATATTGCCCTTCGCCCAACCCGGGCACTTGCGGGTTATAGCTCAAGGAGCCAAACCACGTATATTTGCCCTTAAAGGCCTTGTTTAGGCGGATGTTTTGCCCGCTGATATTGGCAGCGTCTTGCCAGCCGCCGGCCAGGCTCCACTCGTCAAAAGCCGCTTGCACATACCCGCCAAAACTGGCCGAGGGATAGGTGGAAGAGGCGTTTTGGGACATGGCATAATTGAGCAAAGCCGTTTGCTGGTTGTTCAGGTATGCCGCGCCGTCAAAGTTATACAGCGGAAACTGCCCCACAGTGGCCGACAGCCAATCCCATTCCCCGGGCAAGGTATGCGTGTAAGAAAGCTGGGAAAAGATTTCTTGGTTGGCCGGATAATCATTGGGCGCGCTGAGCAACCCCAAGCGGTCCTGCAAGCCCACCGCTTCTCCGCCCCAGTAGCGGATGAAGTTATAGTTGACGTTGAGCTGCCCCGAGCCCGCGACCGTATTTTGAAATAAATTCCAGCTTAAATACGGATAGTAATAGGCCTGTATGTTGGTTTTTTTGCCCGACGGAGCGCCCCGCTGCGGCAAAAAGCTTACGTCCACGCCGTATTGCAGCCCGGTTTCGTCGGCCAAGTCTTGCTTGAACTGCAAATAGCCGTGCCCCCAAGACGCGGCCGTTTCTTCCAGCAGCGTGCGCTGCTGGTCCAGCCGGAGCTGGTGTTTGGCGCCCACCGGAGCGGACGCGATTTCTTGCGCGCCCAAGGCCAAACCCAGCCCCAAGGCGCAACAGAGTAAAACTCCTTTTTTCATGCAACCCCCTTAGATGTTTGTTTGCGGCTGTTGTTAGCCTATGATTTGCCGCAGGGGGGTGGCAACCGCGCAAAAAGGTTAGACAAGCCCACCGCCCCCGTCCACGACGGAGCCGATACGCAAAATAACCCTTTTTACGCGCAGGCAAATCATTTTTTGCTACGATATACAAGGGCCGACGGTGGGCCGCCGCGGAGAAAAAAATGAAGGAATTTTTAGGACAACTTTTAGATTTTATAGACCCGGAGCGCAAGGGACCTTTTTGCTGGCGTTACGGGTGGAAGGGGCTTTTGTTTATTGCCGTGCTGACGGCGGGGCTGTATGGGTGGTTTATCGGGCCGCGGCATTGCCCGCTGGCGGGAATTTTTTGGTTTTTTACCATTGGTATTCACGAGGCCGGACATCCGATTTTCCGCTTTTTGACCGGGGGGAATTTCTTTTGGACTATTTGGGGCGGCACGCTCATGGAAGTGGGAGTCCCGTTATTTGCCTTTTTTTGGTTTTTACACCGCGGACAAGAAATACAGGCCGACGGCTGCCTGCTGCTGTTGGCCATTGCCTTTTACAGCGTGGGCCAGTATACCGGCTGCAGTTTGGACCCGGTCATCAGCCTGCTCAACGCCGGGCCGGAAACCTTGCCCGATTGGGATTACATGCACAAATGGCTGGGCACGGAAGGGTATGAATGGCACATGCGCCGGGCGTTTTATCTGCTCAGCGCGCTGACGACGGCTGTAGGAATTTATCTGTTTGCCGTACACACTTGGGATTGGACCAACCCGGACAAACGCCGCTTCAGTGAGATGAACCGCGACGGCTTGGACCGCTTTTTCTATCGGTAAGCTTTAAAACAACCCGCCTTCAGACGGCGGCAGCTGCTCCGGCTGCGCAGCGGGGGGCAACTGCTCTTGCGCCGGGGAAGCCTTGGCGCGTTTTTTGGTGCCGTTATAATCGTAATTCATCCGCTTGAGCAAACGGGTATTGTTTTTGGTCAGCGGGACCTCGTATACATCCACAATCCGCTGGGCCACGGGCAGCAGAGCGCCCTTGTTGCCGTCTATATGCTTACGGGCCACGCGGACGGCCTCATTGGCGTCGCTGATCGCGTTTTCGGCCTTGGCAAAGTTGACCAAAAAGTCATTGAACTTTTCCATCAGCGTTAAAATATCTTCTTTTAAATCTTCCATGTATTCGTGTTGCTTGTCTATGTCCCAAAGTTTGGAAACCATTTTTAACGTGCTCATCAGCGACGTGGCCGACACCAAGGCAATGTTGTTCTTCCACGCCTCGGCCAGCACGTCGGGGTCTTCGCTCACGGCGGCCAGCAGGGCGCTCTCGGGATAGACAAACATCAGGGTGTAATCCGGCTGCACCTTATCGCCTTGTTCCACAAATTTTTTGTAGTATTTTTTAGACGACAAATCGCGGATGGTGCGTTTGACGTCTTTGACGTGTTCGGCCAGCAGCGCGGCTTTTTTCTGCGGGTCTTGCTCGTTGTAGTATTCCACGTAATGGTTAAAAATCGTTTTTGAATCCACCACAATCCAGCGGTCAGACGGCAACGCGATTTGCACGTCCACGCGCTTGCCCTCTTCAGACACCTGCTCAAAATAATCCAGCCCGCGCTTGAGCCCGGCGCTGTCTAAAATGTGGCGCAAGGCTTCCTCGCCCCAGCTGCCGCGCACAATGGCCTCGCCCTTGATGGCGTGCGCCAAAGAGAGGGCGCTTTGGTCAATTTTTTCCGTAGATTTCATCACGTCAGAAAGCCCCTTTTCCAAGCGGGCTTGTTTTTCTGAAGTGATGCGCTCCATGTCATTTACTTTTTTGACAAAGTTTTCCAGCTGCAGAGTCAACGGACGAAGTGCCTCGGAATTTTTGCTCTCTAATCCTTTGCTTTTTTCGTCTAAGATTTTAGAGGCCAAATCGGCAAATTGCGCCTTGTAGGTGTTGGCCAACTGGGTAAAGTTTTTCTCCACCAGTTCGCGCTGCGTCTGCAAAGAATGGGCCTGCTCCTGCAGGCGGACGTTTTCGGTCTGCAGGGCGGCGTTTTCTTGCCGGGCCTGCTGCAGGGCTTGCTGCGCTTCGTCGGCGGAGGCGGCCTGTTTCTCGGCCGATTTCGCCCGGGCAGACAACCACAAATACGCCCCGCCAAAACCAAGTATGCACCCTACCAATAAAAATACAATATTCATAAAATCTCCTGTGCCGTTGTTTTCTAAATGATAACAATTTTAGACCAAAATAAAAACTTGCCGAGGTGGGGGAAACTTTTTATAAAATGTAAGTATCCTAAACAAAGGGGAAACATATGAAAAAAACGATGTGTTTGTTGACTTTATGCGCCATGGCGCTGTGCGCCGGCTGCGCGGGCACGAATACGGCGGCGACGCCGTCGGCCGCCAATACGCCGATGACCTTGGACGAAGCCTTGCAGAAATCGGCCGACACGCGCCAAAAACTCATTGACGCCAAAAAGCAATACGAGGCCGCCAAGACCGCCTCGGACGCGGGGCAATCCGCTGCCGCCGCCGCGGCCAAACAGGACGCGCAAAATAAAATTAACGCCGCCAAAGAAAAAATCAATGCCGAAAAGCAAGCTTGGAAGGACGCTCTGTCCGACTAAGAACGGCTGCCTTTAAAAAACCCCGCCCGAAAACTGCCGGGCGGGGATATTTATTGGCTGATATAGCAAACGAAATAGCCGGTTTCGTCGCGTTGTGACAAATCGCTGCTAGCGCATACCGTTGAGCACGGCACTTTGGCCGCCTCCGTCTTAGCTACGCAAGCCCAACGGCCACCATAGGAAAAGTAAATATAATATTTTCGGTCATCCGTCGTTGCGTCATTGCGCGTGGCCACGGCTTCAAATCCTTCCGTACCCTTACCAAAATTGCGAATATCGTAGGTAAAATTTTTAAGTTTTACGGTACGTTCATCTATCTTTTCGCCGGGTAAGGAAACATCTAAATCTTCTAATTTTTCCGCCGGCACCCCATTGGCCATTTTGGAGAGCTGCATGGCATTAACCAGGGCACGCAGGTTCGTCAAAGCCTCTGCCGCGCGGGACTTTTCCACCGCCTTTTGATACTGCGGCAAAGCCACCGCGGAAAGGATACCAATAATGAGAACGACGACTAATAATTCAATCAATGTAAAGCCGCCTAAACGGCCCGTAGAACGATTTTTCA
>CAVHDF010000009.1:6729-34373 GCA_963634865.1 Eggerthellaceae bacterium | reverse complement strand
TTTATCAAAAAAGGAACCCCACTATGAAAAATCGTTCTACGGGCCGTTTAGGCCGTCTATTCCTCAACGCCGTCACCCTGGAAAGTCGTAGTCCAGGGTCTGTTGTTATAAACAAGAGGAAAACAACAGATGCTGGAACCCTGCGGGCCGCCAGACTTTCCAGCATGACCTTGTGTGATGAAGGGCGGAGTGGCTTTACGCTCATTGAACTTTTAGTCGTCGTTCTCATCATCGGTATTCTCTCTGCCGTGGCTTTGCCACAATATCAAAAGGCGGTGGATAAATCCAGAGTGGCTACCATGATCCCGCTGGTTCGCTCGTTGGCCGAGGCAAAGAAATCCTATTATATGGCAACGGGTACGCATGCCCGGCACTTTGATGAATTGGATTTTTCTATTCCTTCCTCCTGCTCCATTTCTGATGATGAAGAATACGGGCAAAGAGCTTCCTGTGGAAAGCTCTATTTATTACTGGACCCTTATTTAACACATGCCGCGGCGGCACGCATGAAGTTGGGGGACTCCTCCGTCTTAACCCTGGCCTATCCATCCACTTCGGAAGGGAAAAAAGAATGTTTGGCTTGTCCTGCCGGTTCCCATGCCGAAATGGTGTGTGGAGGTTTATTTCCAAATGTTTCGGCGGTTGCGTTTGGGGAAGGGTGCAGCGGTTTTTATGTGGAATAAAAAAGGCCCCGCTAAAGAGGCCTTTCATATTATTTGCTTTGGGTAACCCGTTGCCAGGCGGCTTCAAAGTCCGTCGGAACGGGCGCTTCAAAATGCATTTTGCGCCCTGTGAGCGGATGTTTAAAATCCAGCTTGCGCGCATGCAACATCAGCCGGTCTGCGGTGGCCCCTTTATACAGCCAATCCCCCAGTACCGGGTAGCCCAGCCAGCTCAAATGCACGCGCAACTGGTTGGTGCGGCCCGTGCGCGGATAGAGCTCTACGTAGGTAAAACCGTTTTGGCGTTGCAACACTTTATAGTCTGTGACGGCCTCGCGTCCCACGTCGGAGGCTTTGATCTTGCCCCCGGCCACGCGGCCGATAGGCACGTCAATGGTTCCCTCGTCGTCGGGGATTTCTCCGCAGGCAATGGAATGATAGGTTTTATGCACTTCCCGGTTGGCAAACAGCTCCGTCATGGCCGTTTGAAAAGAAGCATTTTTGGCCAGCAACATCACTCCGCTGGTTTCGCGGTCCAAGCGGTGTACCAGCCCGGCCCGCGCTACGGCGGGGTCAAACCCTTTCGGCGGACAAGCTAAAATCAGCGAGACCAAGGTTTCCTCGGTGGCAAAAACCGCCTCGGGGTGGGTTTCCCACACGGGGCTTTGCGGATGGACCAACATCCCGGCGGGTTTATTGATGACAAAGTAATCTTTCCCCTCGGCAATCAGCAGGTCCGCCAAGGCCATTTTTTGCGCTTGTGCGGCGGGCATTTCTATCTCTACCCGCTCGCCGGTTTGCAGCGGCCAAGAGGGTTTTACTTTTTTCCCGTTGACGGTGATTTTGCCGTCCTTAATCATTTTTTGCACAATCGCGCGCGAAAACTGCGGCAGCTCGTCTGTAGCAAAAATGTCCAAGCGGCGGGAATAACCCGCAAATTCCAAAGTCTTTTTATCCGGCATGAGAGGTATCCTTTTTCAAAAACCACAGCAAGGCCGCGCCCACGGCCAAGGCCAGCAGCGCAATCAATTGGGAGGGGGAAAACACCCCAATGTATTCCCCGCGGAAATCCCCGCGGAAAAACTCTATCCCAAAGCGGATCACACCGTAACCTATGACATACGCCGCCACGATGGTGCCGTTTTTGTGCGGTTTTTTATACATATGCTGTAAAATAAAAAACAAAATCACGTTGGCCGCCACTTCATACAGCTGCGTTGGGTGCAGCGGCACGCCCAAGTACTCCCGCGCCACCAGGCTGTGCGGGTCGGTAAACACCACGCCCCAGGGCATGGTCGTCGGACGGCCAAAGCAGCACCCGGCCAAAAAACAACCTACGCGGCCGATGGCATGCCCCAGCGGCAAGGCCACCATAAAGAAATCCCCCGTCCGCAATAAGGGCAATTTTTTGCGTTTCAAATAATAAATCATGGCACCGATAGCGGCTATAGCTCCGCCAAAGAAGACAAACCCATAGCGGAAATCCCGGATGGCCGTGCTCAAGCGCTGGGCCCAGGTGGTTCCCATTTCCGGCCAAGAGACGATGAGGTAGAGCAACTTGGCTCCAACTAAGGCCGCCACAAAAGCGATAAAAACAATATTCCAAAAGGTGTCTTTATCCAATTTGATGAGGGGCAAACGTTTGTAGAGATAAAACGAAGCCACCGCATACGCCAGCGCGGTCATCAGACCGTAGCTGGCCAACTCAAAGGAGCCCAGGGTAAAAAGTGTAGGATGCATTAGGAAATCACCTTTTCGTCTTTAATGGCATTGCGCATAAAGGGGTTGTGCACGCGTTCGTACCCGATGAAGGACGAGCATTTGCCCCCATAATTGTGCCCGGCGTAGACGCGGGTGTCCTCGGGCAGTTTGGAGAGCAAAAGCAAACTCTTGCGCATTTGCCGCGCGTCGGAAGAGGGCAAATCCACCCGTCCGCACGCACCCGGAAAGAGTGTATCACCCGTAAAGATACAGTCCTCTATTTGCAAGCACACCCCGCCGGCGGTATGGCCCGGAGTGGGAATGGCATGCACGGTAAACGGCCCCACCGCAAAGGTTTGTTCCCCGCGGTACGTGTGCAGGACTTCTAAGGGCAAGCCGCTTAAGGCCACGTCGTTTTCTTCCAAATACCCTTGCAAATGATGCGCGCGCAGGAGCGGCTCACAATCTTTGACATGGTCAAAATGACCATGGGTAAAAAACACGCCGCGCAGCGTCAGGTTTTTCTGCGTGAGCGTGTGTTCAATAAAATTCATATCCCAGCCCGGGTCAATGAGCAAGGCGTCCTGCCCTTGGCTGAGCAGGTAGGTGCAATTGCCCATAGGGCCTAATTCCAATACGTCTATGTTCATCATATTTATTTGGTTTGAAACCGAAATTCCTTTTCCCCGGGGGCGGACATATGGTACTGCACGCGGGCCACCCGTTCCAGATAGGCGGGGTCCTGCTTTTTGAGCAGTTCCAGCTTTTGCAGCAGCTGTTCATGTTCTTGGTCCAGCTGCGTACTGAGACGGGTCAAGCGTTTGAACTCCAGCTTGTTGTGCACCAGGCTGATAAAGCTGCTGCCCAAAAACCAGCACACCAGCACCGTCCCCCCCAGGATGACGAAAAGGATTTCTTTTTTAGGTTTAATTTTATGTATTAAATCACTCATTTTTTAAAGGCCATGGCGCCGCCGTACGAAGCCTTTTTGCCCAGTTGGTGTTCTATTTGCAACAGGCGGTTGTACTTGGCGGTGCGCTCGGCGCGGGCCGGGGCGCCGGTTTTAATCGCGCCGGCATTGGTGGCCACGGCCAAGTCTGCAATAAAGGTGTCTTCCGTCTCGCCGGAGCGGTGCGAAATGATGCACGCATAGCCGGCTTGGTGCGCCTGCAGGATAACGTCTATCGTTTCTGACACGGTGCCGATTTGGTTGAGCTTAATCAAAATGGCATTAGCCGCTCTTTGCGCAATGCCCTGTTCCAACCGTTGCGGATTGGTGACAAACAGGTCATCGCCCACCAAGCGGATTTTTTTGCCCAGCTGGGCCGTCAGCTCCGTCCACGCTGCCCAATCGTCCTCTTGCAAGGGGTCTTCTATGGACACAATGGGATATTTTTTGCACCAATCGGCGTAAATCCGCCCCATTTGCGCGGCCGTGCGGTCCTTCTTTTCAAAATGGTATTTGCCCTTTTTATAAAACTCGCTGGCGGCGCAGTCCATCGCCAAAGACATAGAGGCGTGTTTGGCTTTTTTGCACGCGGCCACCAAGGTTTTTAACACATCCTCATGCCGGGCGATTTTGGGCGCAAAACCGCCCTCATCCCCCACGGCAATCACTTGCCCTTGCGCTTTGAGCAAATCTTTGAGAACGTGATAGGTCTCCGCGGCCCATTGCATGGCTTGGGCAAAGGTTTTGGCCTTGGCGGGCACGATCATAAATTCTTGCACGTCCAGCCCGGAATCGGCATGTTTGCCGCCGTTGATGATATTGAGCATGGGCGTGGGCAAAATGTATTGTTTGGATTTGAGCCCGTAGCAGTTGCGCAAGTGTTCGTACAGCTCCACCCCGGCGCTTTGGGCTCCGGCGCGCAACACGGCCATGGATACGGCCAGCATGGCATTGGCCCCCAGTTTGGATTTGTTTTCCGTGCCGTCTAAGGCAATCATGGTGTCGTCCACCAAGCGGATATCGGCGGCGTCCATCCCGGCGATGTGTTTGGAAATCAGCCCAATGTGGGCCACGGCCTTGAGCACCCCTTTGCCGTTGTAGCGGGTGCCGCCGTCGCGCAGTTCCAGCGCCTCATGCGAGCCGGTGCTGGCCCCGCTGGGCACCATGGCGGTGGCGGTGGAACCGTCATCCAATACCACTTCTGCGGCTACCGTCGGGTATCCGCGCGAATCCAACACTTCTCTTCCCGTAACTGTTTTTATCCGGGCCATACTCCCCCCTTGTCCGTCTTAGCGGACTAGACAATGCTGTCTATGATTTTTTTGCCTTCTTTAATCAGCAAAGCAGGCAGTTTTTCATCCGGCGCTTCTGCATACAGGCGGATGCGCCGCTCGGTGCTGGACGGGCGTATAGCCAGCCAGCTGCCACCCTTCAAAATGAACTTAAACCCGTCGGTGGAGTCAATGCGCCACACGGAGGTTTTGTTAATGGACAGCGGGGGTTTGATGTCCAAGCGTTCCATAATGCGGTTGATTTCCGTTTCGGTTTTGGAGATACTGACCTTTTGGTCATACATGGGGCGGTATTTTTTGTAAAACTCTTTGCGGATTTGCTTGAGCGTTTTGCCCTCTACGGCCAACATATCAATGATTAAAAAGCACGCCAACAGGCCGTCTTTATCCGGGATGTGGTTGGCCACGGCGATACCGCCGGACTCTTCTATACCCATAATGTACTGCCCGGTGGTCATCAGCTCGGTGATGTATTTAAAGCCGACCGGGGTTTCGCGCATCATCAGGCCGTGCATTTTGGCCACTTGGTCAAACAGCGTAGACGTGATGACGCTGCGCACCACGCGGCCTTTGATTTTTTTGTTTTTGACAATGTGGTGCAGCAACATGGGGCCGATTTCATTGGGGGAGACCCACTCGCCGTCCGAGTCAATGATGCCAAATTTGTCGCAGTCGGGGTTGCAAGCAATGCCCAGGTGCATTTTTTTAGACACCACTAATTTTTTGAGCGCTTCCAAGCTGACCGGACCGGCATTGGGCACCTTGCCCGCAAAGAGCACATCGCGCCCTTCGTGAATAGCTTCCAGGGTTACGCCGTACTTTTCCAGCGGGGCGCGGAAATAATACTGTGCCGTGCCGAACAGGGGGTCCAAAGCAATTTTGAGCTTGGCCTTTTTTAAGGCTTTGCCGTCTAAGAGCTTTTCCAAATGGCTCATATATTCTTTTTTGAGCGCATTGGTGGGCACCACGGCGGAATTTAAATGGTCAAATTCGGTAGAAGAAGTTTTGAGCACTTGGGCGGCCGGACCGGGGGTGCGTTTTTCAATATCGGCCACAATTTCATTGTTGGCAATGCCGCCGTAATAGGCAATCCATTTTACGCCGCAGACGTGGTAGTCGGCCTCGCTGCCCGTGATGACAATGGCCCCCACGGCGCCTTCTTTGAGTACGTTCCACTCGGCCACCGGGGTGGGCAAGGGTTCATCGGCCATTTTGACGCTGATGCCGCTGGCCAACAAAGCATTGGCCGCCACATAGGCCATTTGTTTGGCCATAAAGCGCGTATCATAACCCACGATGACCAAAGGCTTTTTGGGCTTTTTGCCCTGTTCTTGGCAATGGCGCAAGTAGCCGCTGCCCTCAAAACCATAAAAAGAGTTTTCCAAAACGTGGTCGGAAATCCCAAACGCCAAACGCTGGACGGACTGGGCCGTCAAATCTTCTGCAATCACGGCCCGGAAGCCGGAGGTGCTAAATTTAATGTCTTCGCTCATAGTGCTGGTATTATACTAAAAAAAGGGCGTTTTTTCATCCTTTCTTACCTTATAATGCAAAAAGAGCCCTTGTTTTGGGGCGCTTTGCGGCAAGTCTGCCCTTAAAAATGATAGAATAAAGACCACTTTAGATGGGGTAGAAAAATGAATTTTGAATATGTAAAACAATTTATCAAAGACGCGGGGCTGCCCAATTTCCGCATTGCGCAGGTTAAGGACGCCGTGTATAAAAACGGCATTTCTTCGTGGAATGAAGCCACCGCCCTGCCCGCGCCCTTGCGCGAAACCTTGGAAAAAGAAAGACCCATTTTGAGCTTTACCGTTAAAAAAATGGTATTTTCCGAGCAGGACCGCGTGGCCAAAGCGCTTTTAAAGCTCAAAGA
Organism: Eggerthellaceae bacterium; assembly: GCA_963634865.1. Lineage (GTDB taxonomy): Bacteria > Elusimicrobiota > Elusimicrobia > Elusimicrobiales > Elusimicrobiaceae > Avelusimicrobium. Next base: position 27,893 of record CAVHDF010000009.1, on the reverse strand, counting down.
CGGGCTGCTGATTGAAACGGTATTGCTTAAACCGCACGAGGGGTGGAGCGTGTGCGTTTCTACGCAGGTGGGCTGCCCGATGCGTTGCAGCTTTTGCAGCACGGGCCGCATGGGTTTTAAGCGGGATTTGACCGAAGAGGAAATCGCCGACCAGGTGCTGATGTGGTTTCAATACGTCAAAAAGGAAAAATTGGGCGAGCGTATTTCCCACGTGGTGTTTATGGGCATGGGCGAGCCGCTGGTCAATTATCTTAATGTGGTCAAGGCCGTGCAAAATTTGACCAACCCGGACTTTTTAAACATCGGCGCGCGGCACATTTCCATTTCCACCTCGGGCATTGCCGACAAACTGCACAAGCTGGCCGTGGATTTGCCGCAAGTCAATTTGGCGGTGTCTTTGCACAATGCCGATAACGACGAGCGCAGCAAATTAATGCCCGTCAATCGCCGTTATGATTTGGAAGAGCTGCGCCACGCCTTGGACGAATATTTGGCCATGACGGGGCGGCAGGTATTTTTGGAGTATGCCGTTATTGACGGGGTCAATAACCGCCCGGAACATATCCGCAAACTGGGCAAGTGGATCCGCGAGAGCAAATTCAGCTACTTGCTGCATGTCAATTTGATTGCCTGCAATTTGGGCCGCGGGCAGAAAACCGATGACCGCGCCGTGCAAGAAATGGCCAAGGCGCTCAAAGCCATGGACATTGGCGTAACCATTCGCAAAAGCATGGGCAACGACATCAGCGCCGCTTGCGGGCAGCTGGCGTCTAAAAATTAGGAGGGAAAAATGAAAAAATTAATGATTTGCATGGGCTTGTGCGCCGCCTTGGCGGCTTGCGCCAGTATCAACCAGACCAATATGGACTGGATTCCCATAGGGCCGGAATTCCCGGCGAAGGCTTCTTCTGAAATTGAGATTTTCACCGACCGCAGCCAAATCACCCGCCCGTACGGTAACTTGGGCCTGCTGCGTATTAAAAATTTGGACCCGGACCGCGACAGCTTAAAGCGCGGCGTGCAGCGCGGGCGTCGGTTTGTAGCCTCTAAGGGCGGGGACGCCATGTTCCTGGGGCAGTACAACAGCGCCGAGGACGGCGCGGCCAACCCCAAGGTGACCTTGATTATCTACGCCCTCAAATACGGGGATAATTTGACCGATGAGGACCGCAAAGCCATGGACAATTTTGAAGTGGAAGCGGCCTTAAACCAAACGGTGGATTTTTAATATGACGAAAAAGAAAGCCATTGTTTTATTTTCCGGCGGGCTGGACAGCACCACCTGCCTGTACTGGGCCTTGGACAAAGGCTACGAGTGCGAAACCCTGACCGTGTCCTACGGACAACGCCACGAGCGCGAGGTTCGCGCCGCGCAGACCATTGCGCAGCGCTTGGGTGTGAAACAGCATTTGGTCACGCTGCAATTTCCGTGGTTGGTGTCCAGCTCATTGGTGGACAAAAATCAGGCCATTCCAGACCAGCCCATGGAAGAAATTGAAAGCGGCAAAATCCCGTCCACATATGTGCCGGGGCGCAATTTGGTGTTTTTGTCAGTGGCGGCCTCCCTGATGGATTCTATTCACGCAGACGCTATTGTGGCTGGCCCCAATGCGGTGGATTTTTCGGGCTATCCTGATTGCACGCCGATGTTTTTTAAGGCGGCGGCCGAAGCCATTAACCGCGGGACCGAGCGCGGCGTAACGCAAGGCGTGGAAGTGCTGGCCCCGCTGATGGATTTGAGCAAGACAGACATCGTGCGTTTGGGCGCTAAGCTGGGGGTGCCTTTTGAACTGACGTGGAGCTGCTACAACGGCGGGGACAAACCCTGCGGACATTGCGACTCCTGCAAGCTGCGTGCGCGCGGCTTTGCCGAGGCCGGGGTCAAAGACGGCTCCGTGGAGCAATAAGGGGGGGCGTGTGAAGAAACTTCTTTCCCTTTTGGTTTTGGGCTGGCTGGCATGTGGAGTGCAGGCGCAGACGCTCAAGGAAACAGAGCCGGAAGCCACCTGCAATTTGCCCAAAGAAACGCAAACGGTGGCGCAACCTCAGACGGAAAAAACGGCTTTGCCGCAGGATACCTACAAACGCTTTCAGGCGCGCAATGAACAAATCCGCAAGTTGACCAAGCAGTACCGCAAGGCCAAAACAGCGGAGAAAAAAACACAGATAAAGGCACAACTTTTGCAAATTGTGTCTGAGGCGACCGATGAGGGCTTGGTTTGGTCCAAGGAGCGCATCGCGGCTGAGCGCGCCAATTTAAACCGCTGGGAAGAGAAAATCAAAGAGCAGGAAACTCATTTGGATGAGGTAAAGGCCCAACGGGTAGAGGATATTTTAAGCGGCGAGGCGGAGCGGCGGCACAAGCTGGCGCAGCAACGCTGGAAAAAAGAAATAAAAGACCGCAAAAAATTGATGAAATAAATAGAGCTGAGCATAAAATAAAATTTTCTTAGTCCGCCTTTAACTCGCCGCTTATTAGCGGCTCAGGCAAAAGGCGGATTTTTGTTGTAAATTTTATTTTTTATAGACGCTCCGATGGCCGCTGCGCAAACGGCAGACGGCGTAACTGCGCAACAACAGAAGCCCCTTGTAGTTATCAAATAAAGTCATCCCCGAGGGTCTCAGTCGGGGATCTTCGTCTTATCAAGTTAAATAAGGAAAACTACTCTCTTCGTTTTTAATGTCAGCGGAAGATTCCCGACAACAACATTCGGGAATGACACTTTATTTTGCAGTGACCCTCGCCTTATTGTTTTTTTGTTTTGTCGTCGTGGAAGTTGGCACCCACCTCTAAAACACTTGCACAATGTTTTTTTTTTGATAAATTTTTATCGTAAGAGTATTTTTATTAAAAAAGGAACCCCATTATGAAAAATCGTTCTACGGGCCGTTTAGGCGGCTTTACGCTCATTGAGCTTCTCGTCGTTGTGCTCATCATTGGCATACTTGCTGCCATAGCTTTGCCGCAATACCGCGTGGCTGTGGGCAAGGCGCAAATGATGAAAATGGCCCCGCTGGCCCGTTCCATTTACGACGCGGCCAAACGTTGCGAAATGGCCAACGGCACGGACGGCGATTGTATGAACTTTGAAAACTTAGATGTGCACATCCCCGGCGCCACTTACACGCCGTATAATGGCGGATTCCAGGCCCATTTTTCCTCGGAGTTTTGTGAATTGACCCCCGGGCCGCGCGTCGTCTGTGGGGGAGAGTATCAGGAGGACCTGAGCAAGCGGGCCCTCTATGCCATTGAGGCGAGCGGAACTGCTTATTGTTTGGCGCATAATGAGGGCGCTTACGACGAGAACAAAGGGGTCGGCCACAAAGTTTGCAAATCCTTAGGGGGCGTCAAAACCGCCAGTGGCTGGAATACCTCTGAGCAACACTCCTCCTTTGCCTATTACAAATTGCCGTAAATTTTCTGCGCCCCGAGGGAACACCGCCTTGCTTCCCCCGGGGTGTTTTCTACTTATTAAAAAAATCCTTTGACGGCGCGCCGAAAAAAAATACAATATAAACAATTGCCCCACCGTTGCGTGCCGGGCCAGCCCATTTTGTGAGGATTGTATGATCGCTTTAACCAAACCTACCGCCGAAGGAATGTATATGAAGGTTATGCGGGTGCTGCTTTCCGCCTGCTTTTTGGTCGTACCGCTGTTGTTTTTTACGGATTTAACTTCCAATCCCTTTACCATTCAAAGTGTGCTGCTTTATGTGCTGCTGGCGGCGATGTACGGCGTGTCCGCCGTGCGTTTTTTGCGTGCGGGGCATATCAATTTCACACGCACCTTTTTTGATTTGGCGTTTATTATGTACGTGTTGGCGGCCTTGGTCAGCTGGCTGTCGGCCGTGTCTGCCGCACCGCAGTATTTGCGCCAAACGATGTTTTATAATTTTTTGGATTTCGGCACCCTGTTGCTCATCGTGGCGCTGGGCGCGTACGTCATCAGCAAAAATGTGGTCTTTAGCGGCGTGATTGAAAGCAAGACCAACTACATTTTGCTTTTTATCGGCTGGGGGGCCTTGTGGTTTTTGTTGCCCCGGTTGAAAACCACCTTGGCCGGAGACGGGTTTTTCGCGCATACCTTTGACGTATATGGGCTGATTTTGTGGGGCGTGGGCATTTGGCTGGGCACGCGCGTCCTGCGCAAATTAACGCAGGAAAACGTGCTGGTGCTGAGCTTTATTGCGTGCGCGCTGGCGTGCATGTATGGCGTGTTCCAAAGCTTCGGGCTGGATGTGCTGTGGCCCTTTGATATGAACCAGTTTGCCAGCCGGGCTTTTTCCACCTTTGGCAATCCGAACTTTTTGTCCTCTTTTGTGGTGATGTTGCTGCCCGGCCTGCTGGTGTATTATATGCGCACGGAAAGCCGCAAGGACATTTGTGTCTACGGTTTTTTGGTGTTGGTGTACCTGTTTTATTTGTCCTTTAGTTTGTGCCGCTCTTGCTGGATAGCCGCCGGAGCCGGGCTGCTGATGATGTGGATGTTTGGCACGTTGCGCGCGTTAATTTGGCAGCGCAAGGCCCGCGTGTTTTGGCTGGTGGTGTTGGGCGTGGCGGTTACGTACTTGCCCGTGTTTATGCAGAGCACCCGCACCGCCTTGGTGCAGCGTGTGGCGGAGACGGCGCAAGTAACCCCGGCCAGTTTTACGCTGGGCGTGCAGCGTGATAAAATTTTTCCGTCCTTGCACCAGCGTTTGTACATGTGGGACGTATCCAAGGAAATCTTTTTAAACCGCCCGGTCATGGGCGCGGGACTGGGCAATTTCCAAATGGCCTTTGCCCGTACGCAGCACCAGACTTTGCTCAATCATCCCAATTTGCGCGAACTAAAAACGAATACCAATTCCCCGCACAATGAATTTTTCTTTCAGCTGGCGCAGGGGGGGATCGTCGGGCTGGGGTTGTTTCTGTTTATGTTTATGGTGCTGTTTTTGGAAGTGCACGATTTTGCCGCGCGTAAAAAAGAGGGGGACAAAAAACAGCTTTTGCAGGCCCTCTTCTGCGGCATCTTGGCCATGCTGGTGGACAATATGCTCAACATTTCGCTGCATACGGTGGTGCCGGCGTTTATCTTTTGGTGGATCGTCGGGGCCGAGGTCAGCGGCGTGGGCCGCGCCGAGCGCAACGTGGAAATCGCCGCCAACCCGGTGACCAAAACCGTGGCCCTGAGCATTTTAAGCGGCTGCGTGTTTGTGTTGGTGTGGCAGGGCGCGGTGTTGGCCAGCCAGTTCTATTTCTTCCGCGGGCAGAAGTACCGGGCCCGGCAGAATGAAGCGGCCGCCGTGGCGGATTTGTCCAAGGGGTTAAACTGGTATCACGCCAACAGTGAGGCCGGGTTTGAGCTGGGCAATTTGTTGCTTTCGGAGCAAAAATACGCCGACGCGTTGGCCGTGTATGAAAAAGCCATGGCCGCCGCCGCTTACCACGACCCGATTTATTATCACGCGTCTTTGGCCGCGCTGGGGTTGCATGACAATGCCAAAGCCGTACGTTACCTGCGCGAGACCTTGCGTTTGGACCCGTTTAATTTGGCTGCGTATGAAACTTTGGCCGCCCTCGTGCGCCAAGACGTGATTTACTCCGACGGGGACACCATGACCCTGCTGGAGCGCGGGTTGAAACTTTTCCCCTACGATACGTCCCTGTGGCATGCCGTGGGCGACATCTATTTAAAACGCGGTGAAAAGGAATATGCCAAAACCGTGTATAAAAATGCCTTGACCTTGGACACATTGGATAAATCCTTGCGCCGCAGCTTGGCCAAGTTGTACGCCAAGGACGAGGAACGCCCGGAAATTTTGGCCCAGGCCGAAGAGCTGCAGGGCTACTATGACCGGGTGCAGAATTTACAGGGCAGCTCCAAACGCGCGTTGAAGAAATTGCGCGACCAGTTGGAGGCGTATGTGCAGCAGTATCCACAAGATACCAACGGGGCCATTTTGTTGGCGCGGTATTTTACCTTGACGGGCAATGACATCAAGTCTAAGGAATTGCTGGAAGAAGTGCTGGCCCAGCACCCCGATGACTTATCGGCCAATTTGGCGTTGGCTACGCTGTTGCAAAAGGCTGAGGACGTAGACGCGGCTAAACAATGTTTGGAAAATGTGCTGTTTTATTATCCTAAAAACCAAACGGCGCTCAAGCGTTTGGAGCGTTTGAACGCAAAGGCAAAATAAGTTTCGCCGGGGAAGCCAGAAAACATTCGGCGCAAAAATGCAAAATTTCTCTTGCATGAGCGCGCAAATTTTGCTTGAATAAGTGCTACGGGGCGCACGCGACCCGCGTTTGTGCGTGCAAAACGTCTTTACAAAAGCAATGAAATTGCTATAATTATTTGTGTGTCATGTCATTTATATAAGGGGCATTCAATACATCATATGAGAATATTCAACACAACAAAAGTGAAATTTTTAGTTACGCTGCTGGCCTTTTCTTTGGTCTGCGGCCCGGCGTTTGCTGCCGCTTCGGCGGCCAAGCAGCTGGCCAAGGGTAAAGAGCTTTACGCTCAGAATAAGAACGATGAGGCCATGGACCAGTTTATTGACGTGTTGGTGAATGGTTCCCGCGCCGAATCGGAAGAGGCCAACCGCTACATCAATTTAATTCACAACCGCATCGGCGGGATTCAAGACCCCGTGGAAGTGGACGTGAACTTCAAAGAGGGCGAAGCCCGGCGCTTGCAACCGGGGCAGGACCCGGCGGTGTTGGACGCGCAGATGGCTGCTGAGAATGAACCCATTGAAGAGGATTTGTACGACAACGGTTTGACCGCCACGGCCGAGCAAGATGCTGCCGCCATGGTGGGCCAGGAACAAACCGAAGAACAAGCGGCCGCCGATCAGGCGCTGCTGCAGCAAGAAGGGGATTATTCCGATGACTTGTACGCGCAAAACGGCGATTACGCTGACGATTTGTACGCGCAAGACGGCGGGCAAACGGCCGCCGTGTCGCAGGGAAATTCCACCTTTACGGATTTGACTTCTTCGTCGGCGTTGAAAGCCCGTCAGCTCTACACCAGCCAAAAACTGCAGAGCATGAAGCAGTCCGCCATTGCCAAATTGCAAAAGACCAAAGGCGTGCGCGTATACTTCCGCAACGATTTGCCCGACGCCATTGACATTGACAGCGAAGTGCTCTTTAACGGCTATAAATTCCGCCCTGAAGCCCAAAGCGTGTTGGATGAAATCTACACCTTGATGGCGTTGACCCAAGGCGCGGAATACATCATTTTGCCCCCGGGCTCTTATACCGACAACATCACCTTGGCCGGCATCCGCCAAGCCATGGCCTTGAACTCTTTCTTCGTGCACAAAGGCTTGTCGTCCGGCAAAATCAGCTACAACATGGGCTTGTTTGACCAAGAGCCGCCCGCCAAGTTCGCCAATTTGGAAGGGGTCTCTATCGTCTTTGATTTTGACGCGGAGCTGCCCGCCTCCATGCCGCAAGCGGCGTCGGTGAATAAATTGCCGATGCTTAGCATGGCCGTGGTGCCGGTGAGCAACAAGATTGACCCGTCCGCCGGTGAGGCGTTCGCCATTGATTTTTCTGTCATTGAAACGGTCAACCCCATTGAAAACTGGGTGTTCCAAGTGGTCCAGCACGCGGCCAACGGCAGCTATTATGTCGTGCGCCAGCTGGAAGGCTTTGCCCCGGTGTATCATCAGTTGGTGTGGAACGGCCGCAAGGGCATTATCGGTCCTGAGCTGGCTTGCGGCACCTATACCTTGGCCTTGACCGCTACGGACGCACAGGGCGGTAAACGCACCGTGCGCCGCCAAATTGAAGTGGCTTGCACGACGCAAAAAGCCGTTGCCAAACAAGCGGAAAAAACGACTCAAGCAGCCGATGCGGCGGACAAAGAACTCAATTATAAAACCCCGCGCTTGTGGACCAAACCGGCCCGCGTCATGAAAGCCGCAGCCGAGCAACCGGCCCCCGCGGAAGCGGAAATCGTAGACCCGTTCGCCGCGACGGCCCCAGCCACGCAGGCGGCGGATGCTTACGCCCAGCAGCAAGTGCAAAATCCGTACGCGGTAGACAATAGCCAGAACCCGTATGCCGTGGACAACAGTCAAAATCCGTATGTGGATTCCGCTGCCCAAGGCGTGCAGAACCCGTATACGACCGGCGCCGCCCAGCAAGACCCGTATGCTGCGCAACCGGCGGGGCAAGGCGTAGCCAACCCGTACGATATGCCTTACGAACAATACGGCAACTAAAAAAAGGATTTTTTCATGAATATCGCAGACACGCTGATAGGCAAAAACATGAAGGCCCACCCGCAGGCATTGGGGCTTTATATCGGCTTGGATGAAATGTATGTGGCCCAAAGCGCTCATAAAGAGGGGGGCATCGTACTGGAGTCTTTGCTGCGGGTCCCCATATCCTCGGTGGACCAAACCAAATTGAAATCGTTGGAGCTCAACGACGCTTTCTTTGCCATGGACAACTGGCTGGAATCGTTGAGCAAGGTGGCCTCTAAAAAGAAATGGACGGACCAAAAAGTGGTGGTGTCTTTGTCCGCTTCGTTCTCGTTGGTACGCCATTTCGTCATCCCGACGATGATTGAGCGCAAACACTGGAAAGACGCCATTCCCTTTCAAGCGCGCAAGTACATTCACTTTCCGTTTGAAAAGGCGGAGTACTCCTATCATGTGTACGAATTTGAAACCGCCGCTACCAAGCAAAAACGCTTGGGCGTGATTTTTACCATTACGCCCAAAACGATTATTGAGCGTTTGGAAAAAGGCCTGCGCAGCGTCGGGCTGGACCCGGTAGCCATTGAGCCGTCGGCCGTATCTTTGAGCCGCGCTTTCAGCGACAGCGACAAAGAAGCCGTGGACGAATCGGGCCGCATTTATTCTTTCTTTGGCACGGATTTGGCCAGCTTTGTGTTTACCAATCATCACGCGCCGGTACTGCTGCGCGAGGTGGAAATTGCGGGCTCTTTGCCTTTGGAGCGCCGCCGCTTTGAAATCACCAACTGCACGGAATTTATTGCCAAACAGTTGGAAAAGGACCCCTTTGAAGAGGCGGTCATCATGGGCGTGGATACCGACAACTGGCAACCGCTGTTGGAGGCCGATTCCAAAAAGCCCGTGCGCAAATGGGATTTAAAAGAAGTCTACGGCATTGAAACCAAATCTGCCGGTGAAATCGCCGCTATTGGGGCCAGCACCAAGTTTTATGATGCCAAGGGCCCGGATTTGGATTTCATTAAACGCAACCGCTTGAGCGATTACGAATTCAACGCCGGGTTGATGTTTTGGAAAATTGCCGGCGTGGTGGCTGTGTTCTTCTTGTTGTTGCTGGGCAAAGCTTGGTGGGGCGTCTTGGCCGATAAGCAAGATCTCCGGCGCGCCAAGAGCCAAAGCAAGCAAACGATTGCCGATTTTGAGGGGTTAACCGCCAATCAAATCCAAAGCAATCTCAGCAAGATTAAAACCCAAAACGAGAATTTAGAGAAATTGCTGCAGGTCAATTACGTGACCCCCATTTTGGTGGATTTGGCTTCGGTCATTCCGCCGGAAGTGTGGATTACGCGTTTTTCCTATCAGGAGCAATTTCCGTCTAAACGGGGCGAAGGCCGCTCCTTAAGTTTAGAAGGGTCTATTAAGACGGGGTCTTCCGAGGGCGATTTGAACATTGGCCGTAAGTTCAACGACCAGTTGCTCAAGCAGCCGGCCATCCGCGCTTTGTGCGGCAATTCCGGCGGCATTCAGTACAAAGACCTCAACGTAGAGGGAAATGGGGGAGCCCCGCGGGCGTCCCGCAGAGGCAATGTCAATGCGCCGCGGCCCTCGCAAGAAACCTCTTTTACCTTTACGTGCGGAAAAGGAGCCACTTCCAAATGATGACACCGAAAATGAATAAAATCGTGGAATCCGTTAAAAAAGGGTTCGCAGATATTAAAATGGTGGTGGACGAGGGCAACTATAAGTTGTTCGTCAAGCAGGCTGTGGCCATTGTGCTGGTGTTTTTGGGCTACCACTACTTGAGTGGCGCGCTGCAGGAGCAGAGCAACCACGTCCGCGGGCAAATTGACGCCGTCCAGGCCCAGCAGGCCAACGAGCAGTCCTATCTTTCCAACAAGAAAAAATTGTTGGAGCTGGAGCCGCGTTTCCCGGATTTGGAAGCCAAAAACGATTGGTTGTTGCGTCAAATCGTGGCGGTGTTTAAAGACGCCAAATTGACCCCGCAACTGGGCACCTCCCAGGCGGAGGACAACAGCAACGCCTCTTACACCGTGGCCGCCATTCCGGTGACGATGGACGCCTCGTATAAAGATTTGGGCCGCTTGGTGGCCGAATTTGAAAACCGGGAAGAGTATTTAAAAGTGTCCGAAGTGACCTTGACCAAGAGCACGGAAAACTTGGGTGAAAACAGCATTTCCTTGCGCGTGAATACCATTTTCCCCAAAGAAAAAATAGCCAAGACGATGTTCAAAGATGTGGCGAAAGCGGGAGGTAAAAAATGAAAAACCGCCGCTTGATGACGATTTTAGCGCTGTTTGCGGCGCAAGCTCTGTGGGCTCAGGCGGGGTTCGCCCCGGCCGTGCCGGACTTGAGTTTGCCGACGGATGAACCGGCGGCCGCTGCGCCTGCGGCTGTGGAAGTGGGGGCTCCTGTGGTTGCGCCCGCTCCGGCGGCCCAAAAACCGGCCCCGGCCAAGAGAACGTCCCGCCGCCGCAACACCAAACGGGCTGCCGCGCCGAAAGCGGCTGTCCCGCCCGTAACGGCTGCCGCCGCCAAGGTCAATAACGAGGAAATTGCGGTAGAGAATTTGATGCCTCAAGCGGCTCCGGCGCCGCGTCCGGCCGCCCAGGCAGCCGCGCAAGTCCCGGTGCCGTTGCAAGCGCCCGCTGCGGCCCCGCTGCAACCGGTGGCTTCGTTGCCCACTAACGGTGCGGACAATGCGTTTGTTCCTGCGCGGGAAACGCAACCCGCCGCCAAAACGCCGGCCAAAAAATTAAAAGTGTCGTTTAATCCGCCGACGGACCGCGACCCGACCCTTTCTCCCGATGACACGTTGCTGCTCAAGCACCGTGAAGAAGAACGCTTGCGCGCCCTGGAATTGGAGCGCCAGCGCAAAATAGAAGCCGAAAGACGCCGCTTGGCCGAGTTGGAACGCCAACGCCAGCTGGAGTTGGAGCGCTTGCGCGACCCCTCGCGTGAAGTGCGCGGCAAGATTCGCGTCAACGGAATCATCGGGCAGGAAGTCTTCATCGGTAACAAAGTGTATACCGTTGGAAAGAGCGTACATGGCGCCCGCATCGTGCAAGTATTGCCCGAGGCCGTGGTGTTTATGTACAAAGGTCAAAAGTTTACAAAAAAAGTACAATTGAAGTAACTCTCATTTGCCGTTTAGACAACAGGAGGATAGATGAAAAATCGGTTAGGAGTTTTTCTGGCCTTGCTTATGGCGGCCGGAACGTGTGCCCTTCCCGTCCGCGCGCAAAACGCGCAAGGGAATATGCCCACCATCTCGGCTGAAGACAGCGTAAAGCTGGCCGGGGAGTCTGACTTGTACAAAGAAACGGAAGTGGCCTCGCCGCTGGACCGCAAAGTGTCCATCCGTGTTTCTAACGTACCTATATCGGCCTTCCTTAACAGCATTACCACCCAGGCCCAGATTAACTTTATCATGAGCGAAGAGTTCGCCAACAAAAAAGTGACGGCTTCGCTTACCAAAGTAACGGTCCGCGAAGCGTTGGACACGTTGCTGCGTGTGCACGGCTTGACGTATCAGCGCATCGGCAAGAGCGACAGCTATGTCGTTACCAAACGCTCCAATGACGCGCCCGATACCATTACCAAGATTTACACGCTGAGCTATATTTCGCTGCAGGGCATTGGCTCTCCGTCCAGCGAGCTCAACAACATTATGCCGCAGGACGTTTCCAGCTCCGGCAGCAGCTACAGCTCGGGCTCTACGGATGGCTCTTCCATTGGCATGGGCTCCGGCAGCACGGGTGGTGACGCGTACTCCGGCACGGCCGAAATCATCGGCATTGTCAAAAGCATGCTCTCCCCGGTGGGCCGCATCGCGGTAGACCCCCGCACCAATAAGCTCATCATTACCGATGTGGCCGAGGTGTTCCCCCAAGTAGAAAACATTTTGGCTGAGTTGGATATTAAACCGCCTCAGATTTTGATTGAAGCGCAAATCGTTGAAGTCAGCAAAACCAGCGGCTTGACCTTGGGTTTTGAATACGGTGGTACCGACGGTACGTTGGTGTCCTTCACGGGCCCGCGCCGCCAGGTAACCTCTGACTATATGCGCGGGAAAGATTCCTCCGGCAATAAATTGCACGGGTGGGATTGGATCTTCCCCAGCAACGACGAAATTAACAACGGCAACAATGGCTCCGGTTCCAGCTCCAGCAGCTCTTCTTCCTCCTCCACCAATGGGCAGGAAAGCGAGGGCGGCGTGTTGGATTTCTCGGCTTTTAAAATTGTGCTCAAAAGCTTGTTGACCCGCGGCGAAGCCAAATACTTGGGTAAACCCAAAGTGGTCACGCTCAACAACAAAACGGCCACCATCACCACCTCTACGGATGCGACGGTCGGCTTTACCCAGAGCTTGTCCGGCAGTGGCGGCACCGAAATGGCGACGTCCTCTGCGGAAAGAAAACGCGTGGGCTTGACCTTGCAAGTAACCCCGCAGGTCAACCGCGAAGGCTACGTCACGCTGTATGTGCAGCCGTCTTACTCTGACTTGGTCAGCTCCGGCTTTGACAATACCAAAGACACCACCACCCGCGCCGCGTCTACGTTGGTGCGCGTGAAGAACGGTCAGACGGTAGTCATCGGCGGTTTGCTCACCTCGCGCGAGACGGACCAAACCCGCAAAGTGCCGCTCTTGGGTGACATCCCCATATTGGGTTGGCTGTTCACCAGCCGCTCCAAATCCAAGACGACCACGGACTTGGTCATCTTCATTACCCCGACCATTTTGGCGGAGTAACAAAGGCAGGTTTTAGATTGTTTGTTTGCTTGCCCCCTTTAGTGCATACCAAAGGGGGCAAGTAGCAAAAAGCAGGTCTGCCGCAGAAAGCAGAGCGTAAAGGAAAGAAAAATGGCAAAAGAATTAAGTGAAATTTTAGTGGAACAAGGTACGCTAACCGCAGAACAGGTCAAGCGGGCGGAGCTTTATTCGCGTCAAAACAACACTTCGTTGGGGGATGCGATTGTATTGTTCGGCTTTGCGACCGAAGAACAGGTCACCTCTGCGTTGGCCAAACATCTTTCTCTCCCTTACGCTTCCAAAGAAAACGGGATTTTAATCCCGGAGCGGGAACAGGATTTGCAAAAGCTCATCCCGGAGAAATTCGCCCGCGAAAATTTGGTCGTGCCGCTGTTCATTGAAGACAATGAATTGGCCGCCGCCTTTTTTGACCCGACCAACTTGTTTTTGATTGACAACATCCGCATGATGGCCGGCAAAGAGGTGCAGCCGTTTATCGCCAGCAAGAGCCAAATTTTAAACGTCATTGACTCCTTCTACGGGCATAAAAACCTGCTGGAAGAAGTGGTCAACGAGGCCGACAACAACAAAGCCGGCATCGGCGTGGCGACCGATGAGGATATCCAAATTGAGGGGGGCAACCTGGACTTGGATAAAGCCTCCGGCTCCACCTCGCAGAACATTAAACTGGTTAACGCCATTTTAAAGCAAGCCATTGCAGAACGTACCTCTGATATTCACTTGGAAATGTTTGACGAGCGCGTCAGCTTGCGTTTCCGCATTGACGGTTCGTTGTACGAGCGTACGCCGCCCAACAAAGATTCTATCGCGGCCATTATTTCCCGTATTAAAATTTTGTCTAAGTTGGACATTGCCGAAAAACGTTTGCCGCAGGACGGCAGCTTTGGTATCAAATACCAAAACCGCACCATTGAGGTCCGTGTGTCTGTCTGCCCGGCCGTGTACGGCGAAAAACTGGTGCTTCGTATTTTGGACCGCGGCACCGGGGAAATGAACGTGGACAAGCTGGGCTTTGAGCCCGAGCAGAAGAAAGCCTTCTTGGAGGCCTCTCACTTGCCACACGGGTTGATCTTTTTGACGGGGCCCACCGGGTCTGGTAAATCTACCACGCTTAACGCCGTGCTGACCACCATTCGCACGCCGGAGCTGAACTTCATGACCCTGGAAGACCCGGTAGAATACAAACTGGCCGGTATCAGCCAGGTGCAGGTCAAACCGCAGATTGGCTTGACCTTTGCCGCGGGGTTGCGCTCGTTCTTGCGTCAGGACCCGGACGTTATTCTGGTCGGCGAGGTGCGCGACAGTGAAACCGCCGAGGCCTGCTTAAAGGCCGCTTTGACGGGTCACTTGGTGTTGTCTACCTTGCACACCAACGACGCTTTGGGCGCCATTCCCCGTTTGATTGATATGGGCATGGAGCCGTTCTTGCTTTCCAGTTCTTTGGCCCTGGTGGCGGCCCAGCGCTTAGTGCGTATTTTGTGCCCGTATTGCAAGGTGCCCACGCAGCCGGATCCGGCTACCATCGCCAAGATTATTAACGAGGGCCGTTTTAACCCCCGGGAAGCCAATACATGGACTTTTTATAAGTCTGTCGGCTGTCCCAAGTGCGTAGGCACGGGCTTCTTAGGCCGGCGCGCTATTTATGAGGTGTACCGCATTAACGAAGAAGTGCGCAACATCATCTACAAAACGCAAGATTTGGTGGAAATGCGCAAAGCCATGAACCGCAGCGGGGCGTTGAACCTGCGCGGCAACGGCTGGCGCAAAGTGGTCAAAGGGTTGACCACGGTAGAAGAAATTCTTAACGTAACGACGGAAGACGAATAAGGGGTTTTATGCAAAAATACAGCTATGTAGTCAAAGACAGCTCCGGCAAGACGCTCAAAGGCAGCGTCAATGCCGAAAGCCGCGAACGCGTCATTTTCGCACTGCAAAATAAAGGGTTTATTATTTTGGAAGTGCGCGAGGGTGGCAACACCATGTTCGGCAAAACCGCCGGCCGCAAAAAAGTGGGCGGCAAGGTGCCGGGACATGTGTTGGCGTTCTTTGCCGAGCAGCTCTCTACGCTGATTGCCGGTGGTGTGCCCTTGGTGCGCGCCATTGCCCTGCTCAGTGAATACGCCTCCAACCCGCGTTTGGGCTTGGTGCTTAATCAGGTGGCCAAAGACATTGCAGCCGGTAACTCGCTGCATTCGGCTTTAGCGCGCCACCCCAAGACGTTTAACAACATTTGGTTGTCCTTGGTGCAGGCGGGTGAAGTCGGCGGTCAGTTGGCCGAAACCTTGGGCCAAATTGCCTTGTACATCAAGACGCAGGAAGCCATGAAGAGCAAAATTATCACGGCTATCACTTACCCGGCTATTTTGATGGTGGCCTCCGTGGGCGTGTTGATTTACTTCATTTTGGGCATCGTGCCGACGTTCGCGCAAATCTTTAAGGATTTTAACATTGATTTGCCGATGATCACCGTGGTGGTGTTGGGCGTGTCCGGCTTTTTAATCAATCACGGTATTTTGATTATCGTCAGCTTGATTGTGCTGTTCTTGGCCTTCCGCTTTTACATCAAAACGCCGGAAGGGCGCAAACATTGGCACGCATTTTTGCTGTCGGTGCCGTTGTTCGGCAATTTCTTGCGCAATATTTACTATTCGCGCATGCTGACCACCTTGGCCACCCTGCTGCGCAGCGGTGTAACGATTTTGAACGCCATTGTGGTGTTGGAAGAATCTTTTAATACCAATGTCATCATCCAAAACGCTTTGCGTGTGGCCAAGGCCGAAGTGGCCGCCGGTAAGTCTATTTCTGACTCCTTCCGCGAGGCCGGCGTGTTTCCGGGCTTGATGACGGAAATGATGCTCATGGGTGAAGAGTCTGGTAAGCTGCCTAGCATTATCGGCACGCTGTCTAAATTCTACGCCGATAACGTAGACCAGTTTATCGCCCGCTTCTCCGCCGTGATTGACCCGATCTTGGTGGTGGGCGTCGGTGTGTTGATCGGTATTATTGTGGCGTCTATTTTCTTGCCGATTTTCAAACTGTCCCAAATCGGCGGTCAATAAGAGGAGGCCCTTATGACGCGCAAAGGTTTTACTTTGCTGGAAGTGTTGGTCGTGGTGATGATTGCCGCGGTGGTGACCATGTTTGCGGTGCCTGCCTATAAAAAAGCGCAGGACCGGAACAAATTTATGGCGGCCACAGGGGTGCTGGTGGATTTGGCCAACGGCGCCAAGATGTATCGGGAATCTTACCCGGACCAAAAGATTACTTCCGCCCGCGTGACGGGGCAAAGCGGGGAAAATGCTTATGTTTCCCAAATGCGCCGGGAGAAATTTTTTAGCAGTTTTCCGATGGAAAACAGAACCTATATGGGGTTTGCCTTTTTCGTCAGCACGGAGAAAAAGGCTATCTGCAGCGGCTGTAACGACGGGAGCCCTTCTGCGGCCTGTATGGTAGCCACGGGGAGCAATTCCTATAAAGTTTGTGCCTGGGTGGATGAGTCGGGCATGTTGTTTGAGAGCAACTAAAGAGGTGCTCTATGAAAAAGAAAGCTTTCAATAAAAAAGGGTTTACCTTGGTGGAGCTGCTGGTGGCGGCCACCATTATCGGCATTTTGGCCATGTTTGCCACGACGGCTTACCGCAACAGCGTGGCGGAAACGCGTTGGACGCAAGCCAAAGCCCAGGCCGACCGCCTGGCCACGGCGGTGCAAGCCATGGATGCCGCGCGCGAAGGCGTGGTGTTTCAAAGCCCTGGTACGATTTCTTCGGGGTCTGCCTCCGGGGATTGTACGATTTACGCTGTTACCAGAACGTCTAGCACGTATACGGTGGACGCCGGGCAACTGCTATCCTGCGGCTTTTTGGAGCCGAATGATGTGAGCAATGAATATTTCACCTTCTCGGTGCGTACCGATGGGGCCGCCTGGTCTAGTTTGGGCAACCCCTTGGCCTGCGTCACGGCCAAGAGCAATGCCAAGCTGCCCAGCAAATACAGTTCCGCCCGCTATTGCGTATTTGAAGATAGCGCGCCGACGGAAACTTTCTAAGGGGGGTAAGGTATGAACTTAAAATCTTTTTTCTCTCTTTCGCGCCGGCCCTTGGGCGCTGGCGGTTTTACGTTGATGGAGCTGCTGTTTGTGCTGCTGGTCATTGCTTTGGTGCTTAGCTTTGCCCTGCCGGCCTACCGTTCCGTGCGCTATGATATGCGCAATTCCAGCGCCAAATCCGCCCTGCGCAAATTGGCCGAGGCCCGCCGCTCCTTTTATCAGTACAGCAAAGGCTCGGACGTAACCGGGGAAATAGATACGGCCCAAGTGCAGAACTATGCCGCGCAAACGTGCGTATCCGGCGCGGCCAGCGGAGTGCCGGCCAGTGCCCGGGCGGCGTCTTCGGTGCAGCAGCTGTTTGCTTGCAAATTTTTGGATTGGAAAGATTTTGCCAAATTGCCGTATGTGTTTGCTATTTGTGACGGCAGCGCTTCCGGCTCGGCCTGCAGCTCTTTGGGTACGGGGCTTTATGCCGTGGCCGCGCCGACGACCGAGGCCGGCCGTAAGTATACCAATCAGAAAAACGGCACACAGTATTATATGTATGTCGGCCAAGATATGCTGGTCAAGGATACCTTGGAATAGGAGGGCGCTATGCGTCGGATTTTAAAAAATAAAAAAGGCGTTACCATTTTGGAAGGGCTGATTGCCCTGACCTTGTTGGCCTTGGTGGCTACGGGCACCTTTGCCGTGTTGCTCTCTACGTCGCGCAAGTCCAGCACGCCGGATATCCGCGAGGAAATGGTGTTGGCGGTGGAACGGGCCAGCCAGCGCTTGCAGGCGTTTACGTCTCCGTCTCAGACTTCTTCTAATACCAGCTCCCGCGGGGTTTGGGACTGGGGCGATGTCCTGTGCGACGGGGATGATTCATCGTGCTATATTTCCGATGACCACGTCTATGCCATGGGGCTGTGTGGCGATGATATGCAAATGTTGGCCGTGGGGGGCGAAAATGCGCACCGGATTGATTGCATGCTGCCGCCGATTTGCGACCGGAACCAATCGGAATTTTGGTATGAGGTGGAGACGGTCACCCCGCCCTTGCCGCGCACCCAGGACCAAGCCAAAATGGAAGGGTCGTCTACCGTGGATGTAAGCGGCCAGCCGCTGTATCAGGTGGATTTTTACATTAAATGCAACGGGTTTACTTTATGACAAATAAAAAAGGGTTTACTTTAACGGAAGTATTGTTGGCGGTGATGATTGTCGGGCTGATTGCCGTGGCCTTGGCGTCTTTGACGCGGGCGGCGGCGCGCGAGTCTGGCGTTGGCCGCAGCAAGATTATGCTGCGCAACAATTTGTCTACATTTATGCGCACCCTGCGCGGGGATATGGTCAAGGCCACCCGTGTGGAAGTCATGCGCGGGGACAGCAACATGGGCTCCGGCGCCGTGACGTTGATACAGTTGGCGCAGAATGTGGACCGCAACGGCAATTTGATTTTGCAAACCACCCGCAGCGGCTCCACCGTTACTACGCAAAAGGCCAAGTGGGTGACCTATTGCTTTGTGCGTGGCAACGACAATACCAATATCCAGCCTTCGGATGCTTACCGCGGCGGCAAGATTTACCGCTTGGAGTCGGAAAGCAATTATCCTTCGTGCAGTAGCGGCATGTCGGACAACTACTTGGTCTTGACCAACGTCAAATACATACCGTCCAGCTCCAGCGTGGATTATTTTGTACCGCTCTTTGCGCTGGATGAGTTCTCCCGCTCCGGCACCAAGAGCTTGCTGCGCGTGCAAATCATTACCGAGCTGCCCAGCACGCCGATTGTCAACGACGTGGTGGAAGAAATTTTTGCCATGCCCAACGGGTATTAAGAGGAACATATGAAAATGAATAAAAAAGGTGCCGCTTTGATGCAAGTGCTGCTCATTACCGTGATTTTGGCCGGTATTGCCACCATGTTGTTGCGCGCGTCGCTTTCCCGTGTGTCTTCTTCGCGCAAGACGCGCCGGTCCGTGTCGGCGCAGGTGCTCATCCAAGCCTGCATGGCCGAGGTGAACACCCTGTGGTCTAAGAAAACGCCGGAGGCTTTCCGCCGGGACTTGCAGGGCGATTCCAACGGGCCGTTTATGTATTGCGCCGGGGGCACGGGGACGTATTGCTCGGGCAGCAATATCAAACGCACCTACGAGTGCACGATCCTGAACCCGTACAACACCAGCCATCCTTATAAGGTGACAGCCTCCTTTGTCAAAAACGCCAAGGCCACCGGGTCTGGCAGCGACATGTATGCCATGCAGTACGAAATTACGCAGGGCAGCGCAGACCTTTAGTCTTTGACGGAGCCGACCATGAGAAAAATTTTTCTGCTGGCAAGTTGCTTGCTGTGCCCGTTTGCTTTGGGCGCGCAAGCGGTGTACCCGGTAACCGCATCGTCTGACAATGCGGTGGCGGCTCCGGCCTCTAATATTGATTTACTTAAGCAGTCTTTGGGCTCGTCCGGGGTGGCCTCGTCGGCTTCTTCCAGCAGTGCAGCTGCCGCTCCTGCGGCCCCGGCTTCTGCTGCACCCCAAGCCGCTTCCGCGGCCCCTGCCCAATCGCCAGCTAAAGCTGCCGCCCAACCGGCCCCCAGTCGGACCCGTACCTCTTCTGCCGTGCTGGAAATGCCTTTGGCCACGGGGGGAGTGGTCAAAACCCAAGTAGCCGCGCCCAAAGCTTCATCCCGCGCTAAAGCGGCTTCCCGCGCGCGCAAACCGGCCCCCAAAGCCGCCGCCAAACCGATTTCCAAACCCGCGGCGCAACCCACGCCGACCGAGCAAGAAATAGAAAAAAACAATGCTTTGGCCGAAGGAGAACGCTCCGGCACGCCGCGCCCGGCTGAGCAGCCCACCGCCCAAGAGCCGCAGACGGATTCTGCTTCGCAGGCTGACGCCATGGCGCAAGAGGAATTGGATTACGCCGCCCGTATGTTGGAGCGCCAGCGCCAAGAAAGCACCGGCAGCCGTTTTATTCCGCCCGCGGCGGAGAAGTCCGCCCCGGTGGCTCCCGTGGCGGCCAACCGCCCGTATAATCCCAACGATTTTCGCCCCGGCGTACAATGGCAACGCAGCGACAGCACCCACTTTATCATTTATACCCAAAAGCGTGATGGCGGGATTGGCTCGTCCAACCTGTCCATGGCGTTTGAAAGCGCCTATGCCACTTTGCGGCGCAATATTCCCTGGATGATGAGCGGCAAGGTGCGCGTGTTTGTGTACCAGGACCATAACAGCTATTTAAAGCACGAGCCCAACGCCAAAGCGTGGACGCGGGCCTTGGCCTATCCTACCCGCGGCGAAGTGGTGGTGTATGACGAGCCGGGCAAACAGCAAAGCCTAAAAGAAGTGTTTACCCACGAACTGGTGCACGTGTTTACGCAGCAATTTTTTGACAAATACAAAACGGGGCGTTTGATGACGCCGGCGTGGCTGGATGAAGGCTTGGCCGTGTATATGGAGGACCAGGCTTACAACGGCCTTAAAGGTGGTCCGTGGGCGCAAGATTTTAAGACGCTTAACTTTCAGCGCAGCAAGCAAACGCAAGTGGCGCAGTTTGGTTCGTCGTCTATGTTTGGCTCTTCGCGCACGATGAGCCCATCTGGCAACCGCCGCCGCGGCAAGCCGCTGTATTTTATGCCCTTTGAGGAATTTATGCAAGAGGGTTCCTTGGCCTTTATGGAAGGGCGCGGCAAGACGCAGGATTGGTATTTCCAGGCGTACAGCATGGTGCGCTTTTTGCTCAATCCGGCGGGGGGCAGCTCGCCGTCTAACCGCATGCAATTTGAACAGTTTACCCGTCTGATGGCCCAGGGCGAACAAGTGCGCGACCCGCGCACGGGGTTCCCCGCGCGTGACAGCCGGGGCAAGCCCGTCTATCAGCCCTACTCGGCCGAGAAGGCCTTGGGCCGCGCGTACCGCTACAACAGCGCCGCCAATATGGAAGATGCCTTCTGGCGTTGGGCCAATTCCGCCCGCTAAACAACAGCAAAAAACGGTATTTTTTTCATTGTTTTTATCCGCCGGGGTGTAAAAAGCCCCGGCGGAATTTTCCTCTTAAAAACTTATATTTTCGTCTGAGAAAACCTTTTTTTGTCATAAAAATTTGACAAAAGCAAAATAATTTGATATAATAATAAAATAC
>CAVHDF010000009.1:0-6719 GCA_963634865.1 Eggerthellaceae bacterium | reverse complement strand
CGCTAAAAGGTTTGTATTTTTTTGTCCTTATTTTTCCCCAGTTGTTTTTCTCTCACTTCTTTTCGCAGGACCGCTTTGGGCGGTTGCATTGTTTTTTCTTCCGGGAGGGTTTTATGCCTGCTCGTTTATCGGCCGCTTCTGGCCAAAAGTCCAAAAAATCCGCTGTTTCTACGCCCGTTAAAGCGCCCAGTTTGGCCTATCGGCCGGAGTATTGTGCGCGGCTGCTGGCGTTTTTTGACGTGCCGCCTTTTAAGGTAACCGAAGTGCTCAAGAAGGACGGCTCTGTTTCTTTGGTGGAGACGGCCTCTGAGCTGCCCACCTTTGCCGCTTTTGCGCGCAGTTTGGGGGTGACGCAGAGCCGCCTCATGGAATGGGAAAAAGCCCACCCGGCCTTTGCCGAGGCCGCCAAAAAAGCGCGGGATTTGCAGGGGGATATTTTAATTCAAAACAGCCTGCGCGGCAATTATTCTTCTTCCTTTGCCGTTTTTACAGCCAAGAATATTTTGGGCTGGACCGACGGCAAAGAGGAAAGCAAAAAAGCCGACGGCCCGCTGCTTGTCCGCTGGGAGGAACAATGAGCCGCCCCGCTTCCGCCGTCCGCCGCGTGACCATTCCGTATACGCCGCGCCATCCGCAGCCGCTGATTCACCAGGCGCTGCAGAGCCACCGCTTTTGCGTGCTCGTCACGCACCGCCAAATGGGCAAGACCGTTTGCGCTATCAATCACTTGCTCAAAAGCGCGTTGACCAATACGCGCCCGGCCCCGCGGTATTTTTACATTGCGCCATTTTTAAAGCAAGTAAAACTGATTGCGTGGGATTATCTCAAGCGCTACAGCGCGCCCTTGCCCGAAGTAAAACTGCAGGAAAGCGAGCTCTGCGCCCAGTTGCCCAACGGAGCTAAAATTTGGCTGCTGGGGGCGGACAATCCCGACGCGCTGCGCGGCACGTATGCCGACGGGGTGGTGCTGGATGAGTATGCGCAAATCAAGCCGGATGTGTTTAATGAAATCGTCCGGCCCATGTTGCTTTCGCGCCAAGGGTGGGCTCTGTTTACGGGTACGCCCAAGGGGCAAAACCAATTTTTTGAGCTGTACAATCAAGCGCGCAAGGCCGCCCAGACCGACCCGGCCCAGTGGTGGTGCGGTCTTTTTCCGGCGGATGAAACCGGGATTATTTCACCGCAGGAACTGGCTGAAATCCGTCGGCATACGCCGGAGCATTTGTTTCGCCAGGAGTACTTGTGTGACTTTACGGCGGACGCTGAGGATGTGCTGATTTCCGTCGGGCTGGCGGCGCAGGCCGCCGCGCGCAGCTATGCCCCGGCGGAATTGGCTTATGCGCCGAAGATTATCGGGGTGGACCCGGCCCGCTTCGGCTCGGACCGCAGTGTGATTTTCCGGCGGCAGGGACTGCAGGCCTTTGCTCCGCAAGTGTTTTGCAAAACCGATAATATGACGTTGGCCGCCCGGGTGGCGGAGGAAATAAAAACCTTTCACCCCGACGGAGTATTTATTGACGCCGGCTGTGGTGGCGGGGTGATAGACCGTTTGCGCCAGCTGGGGTTTGAAGTGACGGAAATCAACTTCGGTTCGGCCCCGCTCAAGGCCGGGCAATATGCCAATAAACGCGCCGAAATGTGGGGGGAGATGCTGCAATGGTTGCAAGCCGGAGGGGCTTTGCCCGCCGGGGGAGAGCTGCGGGCGGATTTGTGCGGGGTGCGCTATGAGTTTGACGCGGCGGGGCGAATGAAGCTGGAGAGTAAAGAACAGCTCAAGGCCCGTACCGGCCGCAGCCCGGACTTGGCCGATGCGTTGGCGTTGACCTTTGCTTTGCCGGTGCAAAAACGCCCCGGCGGCGTGTTGGCTGCTCAGAGCCGCTTTGCGCGCACGGAATACGAAGTGTTGTAAAACACTAACAACACAAATTGTTTTCGCTAACTTATAAAAATATTTTTAAGACGTAAAATATAAAAAATACTAACAAAATACTTGACAATGCTAACAAAATATGCTAATATTCCCTTGTAGCAAAAACCTCAGTAGTTCGTGCTTCTTTTTAGATCGTTGTACCCAACATCACAAAAGCCAACACCAGCGTGACCAACGCGGTGACTAAAACAGACAAACTCCAAGCCATTTTGCGGCTGCTGCGCGTAAAGATTTTGCGCGTGATGATGTACACCCCCAGCAAGCAAACCAACGCCGCAAAAATTAAAATCAAAATAATATTCAACATAAAGCCTCCTTATTTCTTATATCCTAATAAATTTCGCTCCTTTTGAAACACATCGTTTTGATTAGTACGCCGTAAAAATTCTATACAAGGTGATTTATGACTACACACACGACACACGCAGCCGACTCGTTCCGCCGTCAGTACGACGCCATGAAGGCCCAAGCGCAAACATGGCAAACCACGTGGAAAGAGCTGGCCAAATACATTGCCCCGACGCGCGGTTTTTTTGATGCCGCCCGCCCCAATGACGGGCGCAAAATAGACCACCGCACGCTGATTGATTCCGACCCGCTGTTGGCGGTGGAAGTGCTTTCGGCCGGGATGGTCAGTGGCTTGACCAGCCCCAGCCGCAGCTGGTTTGAGCTGGGCCTGCCCGACGAAAACCTAATGAAACAAACCGCCGCGCGCAACTGGCTGGCCGAGGTGCGCCGCCGCATGGAGAGCGTCTTTGCCCGCTCCAATCTCTACAACACCCTGCATGGCTTTTACCAAGAGATTGCCGTTTTCGGCACGGCGGCTTTTTTATTGGAAGAAGACTTTGAGCGCGTCATTTCCTGCCGCAGTTTTACGGCGGGGGAATATGTGCTGGGTTGCGATGAAAAGGGCCGCGTCAATTCTTTCGGACGCGAGTTTTGGATGACCCCGGCGCAAATGCGTGAAAAATTCGGTAAAGAAAATTTGCCCCTGCCTGTCCAACGCGCCGCCGAAGAACAACGCGAGGAATGGTTTAAAGTGCTGCATGTTATCGTGCCCAATCCGGCCGCGGACGCAGACAAAATAGATGCCCGCCATATGGCGTACACTTCGGCCTATTTTACCCCGCAGGGGCATTTGCTTAAGCAGGGCGGGTACCGGCAATTTCCTGTCATTGCCGCCCGGTGGGAAGTAAAAAACTCCGCCGACGTTTACGGGCGCGGCCCGGGCTGGAAGTGCTTGGGTGACGTGAAAATGTTGCAAAAAATGCAAAAGACCAAGCTCATCGCCTTGGACAAAAACACCAACCCGCCGATGATGGTGTCGGCCAATGTGCAGGGCGAGGTGAACCTTTTGCCCGGCGGCCTGACCCGCTACAACGGCACCACCGACGCCGCCGTCAAGCCCGCCTATCAGGTGCCGGTGGATTTGCAAGCGCTGGAGGCCAGCATTGCCCAAGTCAAGCAGACCATTAAAAGCCAGTTCTTCGCCGATGTGTTTTTGATGCTCAGCACGCAAAATTATACGCAAATGACCGCCACGGAAGTGGCTGAGCGGCACCAAGAAAAAATGCTGGTGCTGGGGCCGGTGCTGGAGCGGTTGAAAAACGAATTGTTGGACCCGTTGATAGAGCGCAGTTTTGACCTGATGTACCGCCGCGGGGTGATTCCTTTACCCCCGCCGCAAATGCAAGGGCAAGACGTCAAGGTGCAGTATATTTCCATGATTGCCCAAGCGCAAAAGGCCGGCGGTTTGGCCGCGCTGCAGCAAGGGATCAGCTACGCGGCCAGCTTGGCCCAAGGTAACCCGCAAGTGTTGGACAAGGTCAACTTTGACGCGGCCTTAGAGGAAGGCCTCAATCTACTGGGGGTGCCGCCGGCCTTGCTGCGCAGCGAACAAGAAACGCAGCAGCTGCGCCAAGCGCGTTTGCAGCAGCAAGCCCATTTCTCCGACGGAAAACCCAACGAAACATCCCTTTAAATAAACGGGTGCCGGGAGCGGCCTTAAATTACCGCGCCCTCCCGCACCCAGCAGAGCGCCCCGCCCCGGGGCGGGACGTTCTGCCACCCCTATGAAAAAAAGAACACTGGAAAAACGCAACGCCGCTGATTTGCAAGCGGTGCTGAAACTGCCGCAGGGCCGCCGGGTGCTTTGGCGGTTGCTGCAGGCGGCGCAAGTGGAGCAACACGGCTTTGTGCCGGGGGACCCTTGCGCGACGGCGTTTCACTGCGGGCAAAAGAGCCTGGGGCTTTTTTTGCAACAGCAAATCGCCGAACTGTCCCCGCTTTTGTTGGCGCAAATGCGGGCGGAGTATCTCTCCGAAATCACTTCGGAGCAAAACGAAATCAACCGTGAAAGTGAGGAATTACACCATGTCTGAACCCTGTCTTTCTCCCGCGCCGTCCGGCGCACCCGCCGATTTGAAGGAAACTCTTTCTCAGGCCGACGAAGCATCCGGCCGGCTGAGCCAGCCGCCCGCGGCAGCGGACGTGGCGGATCAGCTGCCTCAAAATTCACTGCAAGGGTATGAGAACCTGACCTTGCCCCAGGGCTACGAAGCGCACCAAGCGGCTTTTGACGCGTTCAAACAGCTGGCGCAGGAATTGCAGCTGCCCGTGCAAACGGCGCAAAAGCTGGTGGAATGGGAAACCGCCCAAGCCCGGGGCGGGGCGCAACAAGCCGAGCAAGCGCGCGGCGAAATTCTGCAGAAATGGACGGAGCAAACCAAGCAGCTGTTTGGGGCGCAATATCCGCAGGAAATCGCCCGCGCCTTGGCCGCCGTGGACCGCTTTGGCGGGCCGCAACTGCGCCAGCTGCTGGACGTAACGGGGCTGGGCAGCCACCCGGCGGTGGTGCAGGCGTTTCACGCCGTTGCCCGCCAATTGAGCGAGGACTGCTCCGTGGGCGGCAGCACCCGGAGCGGGAGTACGGACAAGACCTTTGCAGAAGCCTTATACGGGCAGGCCGCGTAAGCTACCTGCCTTTGCCCGAAAGGGCCGAACACAAATCAAAAGGAAACTTACCATATGGCAATTATTGCAGACCAATATTACAACCTGCTGGACCACGCCAAGCAATTTGACGAGTCCGGCCAAGAGCTGGCCATTGCCGAAGTGCTCAGCAAATCCAATGACATTATCGGTGACGCTTTGGTGGTGGAAAGTAATTTAGACAGCGGTCACGAATACGCCGTGCGCACGGGTATCCCCGAAGGAACCTGGCGCCGCGCTTACCAAGGCATAGAGCCGGCCAAGGCCACCACCAAGGTGGTGGTGGAAAGCTACGGTACCTTGTCTGCCTACAGCGTAGTAGACAAACTGGTGGCCGAGAAAGGGGGAAATTTGCAGGCCGTGCGCACGGGCCAAAGCAAGGCCATCATCGCCGGGATGTCTAATACCATGGCCGCCAACCTCATCTACGGCAATGCCGGGCAAACGCCGGAACGTTTTACGGGCTTGGCCGCGCGCTACAATACCCTCTCCGGGGCCGAAAGCGCCAAAAACGTCATTGACGCCGGTGGGGAGACCGACGGGCAAAACTCGTCTATCTACCTGGTGGTATGGGACACGGACAAAGTGTTCACTTTCTTCCCCAAAGGGTCCAAGGCGGGCATCCAACGCGTGGACCATGGCTTGGTCAACCATACCGATGCCGACGGCAACGAATACCCTGCCTACAAGGAATATTTTGAATGGAAGCTGGGCTTGGCCGTGCAGGACTGGCGTTACGCCGGGCGCATTTGCAACATTGATGTGAAGAATGTGCCGTCTTCGCTCATTGACAAAATGTGCGAACTGGAAGAGCGTATCCAAAGCCTCAAACTGGGCAAGCCGTTCTGGTATATGAACCGCACGGTCAAGGCTGCGCTGCGCAAATTGGCCAGCAGTAAGCAAAACGTGCAGTACACGCCCGACCAGGTCACCAGCCGCCCGCTGATGATGTTCAATGAAATCCCCGTGCATATCTGCGACGCCATTGCAGATACCGAAGCGGTGGTGGCCTAAGCGGCCTATTGCCGGGGCGGCCACGGGCTGCCCCGGTTGGTAAAAAATTGTTTTAAGGAGATCTATATGTTAATTGATGCCAGTTTAGTTCTTTCCAATGCGCAGGCCGTTACGGCCAGCGGGGCTTCCACCCATACCATTGACCAACAGGCCAAAGGCCATACGCACCACCGTTGCGCCTTTTTGGCCCGGGTGGAAGAAGCCTTTGCCGGGCTGACGAATTTGAAAATCAGCTTGCAAACCTCAGACACGGCGGACTTTACGTCGGCTGAGGAGTTGGCTTCTGTTTCTGCCGCTGTGGCGGATTTGACCGCGGGCAAGGTGCTGCTGAAAGTGCCCTTTCCGCTGGGGGCCCGCCGCTATATCCGCGGTTATTATACGGTCACCGGTACGGGGACGGCGGGGAAGGTCTCGCTGTTTGTGGCGGACGGAGCGGAGGAGTAGGCGCTTGGCGTTTTAACCTGCTGGGGGTGGGGCGCGCGCAAAAGGGGAGCAATGCAGCGCGCCTTGCCCAAAACCAGCCTGTTTAAGCCTTTGAAGCGTGCGATAAAGCTGTTTGAGAGGGGTCAGTATAGGGAAAACAGAAAAACGCCCCGCTAGAGGGCGTATAGAGCAAAATGGGGGTTTAAATACTCTTGAAAAGAGGAAAAGATATATTTCTCTGATATTTTTTGGAGTATTTTTTGTGAAAAAGTGAAATATAAAAATACATATAAATTTAAAAATGATTAAAAAATAAATATTTTTTAAATTAACTATAAAATTTTTATTTACAGTGTTGATT
>CAVHDF010000008.1:11760-36172 GCA_963634865.1 Eggerthellaceae bacterium | reverse complement strand
GTCGTTGCCTTTATTAAATAAACAACAGGGAAAATGGAAGATGCTGAGCAGAGACACCTCAGCATGACCCTAGTTTTATAAAAGGCTTTTTCTTATGAAAGAGGCCATAAAAAACCCCCGCTCCTAGGTAAGCGGGGGTTTTATGTTGGAGGAAATAATCTTGCCCGAAGGCTT
Organism: Eggerthellaceae bacterium; assembly: GCA_963634865.1. Taxonomy (GTDB): domain Bacteria; phylum Elusimicrobiota; class Elusimicrobia; order Elusimicrobiales; family Elusimicrobiaceae; genus Avelusimicrobium. Next base: position 35,998 of record CAVHDF010000008.1, on the reverse strand, counting down.
GCTTATTTGGCCTCAGCGGCAGGGGCCGCGGCTTCAGCCGTAGCTTCGGCCTTGTCAGCAGCGGTCGGTTTTTTGACTTCTTGCAAGCGGGCCGCTTTGCCGGAGAGTTTCTTTAAGTAGTTCAGTTTGGCTCTGCGCACTTTGCCGCTCTTGAGCACTTCAATGCTTTCCACGCGGGGGGAGTGCACCGGGAAAATGCGTTCCACGCCAATGCCGAACGAAATTTTGCGCACGGTGAAGGTTTCGCTGATGCCGCTGCCTTTGCGGGCCACGACCACGCCGTCAAACGCCTGCAAGCGTTCGTTGTCGCCTTCTACTACTTTCACTTTCACGCGCACCGTGTCGCCGGATTTAAAGGACGGCACGTTGGTTTTCAAGTTGTGTTTAATTTGATTGATATTCATAACTCTTACTTCCTCCGAAAAATCATTTCGTTGTTTTTTTCTTAGACGTCTTTTTAACGGTTTTTACCGCCGTTTTTTTGACGCTTGTTTTCGTTGCGGCCTTTTTTGCATGAGAGGTTTTTAGCAAATCGGGTCTGTATTTTTTTGTCAATTCCAGCGCTTTTTCCCGCTTCCAGGCCTCCATTTGTTTATGGTGGCCGCTTAACAGAATTTCGGGCACTTTTTTGCCCCGCCACACCTCGGGCCGGGTGTATTGCGGCGCCTCTAAAAGCCCTTCTTCAAACGACTCGGAAACGGTAACATCTTGCTTCTTAAATGTGCCGGGCACCAACCGGGTGATTGAGTCTATCATCACGGCTGCGGCCAGCTCCCCGCCGGTGAGGATAAAATCTCCCAGCGATACTTCCATATCCATTTCGGGATATACTCTTTCGTCTATCCCTTCGTAATGCCCGCAAACGAAAATCAGGTGCTTCTTTTTGGCCAATTTCTTAGCCAAGGTCTGCGTGAAGGTCGCTCCCCGCGGACTGGTCAATATGACCACCGAATTTTTTTTGCGCAGCTTTTTAATCGCCTGGTAGAGCGGCTCTGCCTTCATCAACATCCCGGGGCCGCCCCCGTAGGGCCGGTCGTCTAGCGTATGGTGTTTATCCTGCGTGAAATCACGCGGGTTGGTAAACCCCAGCTTGAGCACCCCGGCTTTTTGGGCCCGCCCCACAATGCTTTGGCCTAACGGCCCCGAAAGCATATCCGGGAACGCGGTCACCACATCTACCTTTAGCATTAGTCTTCCAGCTTCAGCGTAACCTTTACGTCTTGCTTGGCCGCCGCCGCGCTGAGCACGGTGCGTACGGCCTTGATAATGCAGCCGTCTTTACCGATGACCTTGCCTTTGTCCTCCGGGGACACTTTGGTCGTCAGGTAAACTTTATTGTTCTCAACTTTTTCTTCCACCACCACATTGTCCGGATTAGCGGAGAGGGATTTGAGAAGGATAGTGGCTAACTCTTTCATAACGCCTCTTATTTGGCGGCGGCTTGCGCTTTCTTAATCAGGCTGGCTACCGTCTCGGACGGTTTGGCACCGTTTTTAATCCAGTGTTGCACGCGTTCCAAGTTCAGGTTGATTTGCTGGGCCGCATCTTTGTTGCACGGATGATATTGGCCGAGCACTTCTTTGGCTTCAGAACCGACGGCGGTTTTCTTTTCAATCGCGACGACTCTGTACTGGGGCTGGGCTTTTTTGCCCACTCTTTGTAATCTAATGACGACTGCCATTTGTAACTTCTCCTTGTTCGCCTTTTTTGCAAAAGGCGGTATGTAATTAAATCGTGGCGGCTTTGTAAATCGCTTGCAAAGCCTGCGCCGGGTCCGCCGCGGCAAAAATCGCGCTGCCGGCCACCAAAGCATCCGCTCCGGCGGCTGCGGCCGCGTATGCGGTCTGGGCGTTAATTCCGCCGTCCACCTCCAGCCAAATGGGCCGTTGGCTTTGGGCGATGAGCTGGCGTACGGCGGCAATTTGCTGCGGGCTGTGGGGCAAGAAACCTTGTCCGCCAAAGCCGGGCTGCACCGTCATGACCAGCACCAAATCCAATATATCTAAAAACGGTTTCAAGCGGGCAGGGTCGGTGTCCGGCTTAATGGACAGCCCCGCGGCTACGCCTGATTTTTTAATTGTTAAAAGAGCTTCTCTTACGTCGTCGGCCGCTTCAATATGCACGGTCAAAATGTCCGCGCCCGCCTGGGCAAACGGTGCAATAAACCGTTGCGGATGTTGCACCATCAAATGCGTGTCCAGCGGCAGCTGCGCCCGGCCTTTTAAACTTTTCACAACCGCCGGACCAAAACTTAAATTGGGCACGAAGTGTCCGTCCATCACGTCCACATGCAACCAATCGGCCCCGGCTTGACGCACCCGTTCCACTTGCTGGCCCAACTGCCACAAATCAGCCGACAGAATGGAGGGCGCAATAATTATTTTACCATTTCCGGGGGCAATTAGGGAAGTCATTGTATTTCCCGCTCCCGCACCAAAATGCCGTCCGACAAAATGCGGAAGGTGGCCGCCCCGTTATACGGAATTTCCAAATCTACTTTGCTGCCGGGTTGTTTGGACTCGTTGATGACCTCACGCTCGCCGTTGGCGTCGGAGAGCACCACGCGGATGCGCATGGGCTTTTTGCCCTGCGGCAGTTCATAATGCAAATGATAGGTTTTTTCGTCCTCTCCGGCGGGGCGGCGGCTGACCACCACCTCTAAGGCGGAGTTGGGGGCCACTTCGCTGTCCGCGCCCGGAGTTTGCGAGGCGATCGTCCCGTACGGGAACGGCGACTTGGCGTCCTCTTTGACGGTTAAATTGATGCTTTGCTGGCTGGCCCACAAGGTAGCCTCAGCCAGTTTTTTGTTGCGGAAGTCCGGCACCAAAATCACGCTGGCGGGGGGCTGCCCGTTGGACAAAGTCAAACTGACTTTTTCGCCGCGGGTCAGCATGCTGTCCGCCTTGGGCTTTTGGGAAATGATAAATCCTTTGTCTACGGTTAAAGAGAAAGCGTTTTCCACTTTGTCCACTTGCAAACCGGCTTGGCGAATGGCCAGTTGCGCCGCGCGCAGCTCTAACCCTTCCACGGCGGGCACGAATACCATTTCATCGCCCTGGCTGATCCACACGCGCACCACGCGCCCTTCGCGCACAGTGCTGCCGGCGGAGGGGATTTGGCGCAAAACGGAACCGGGGGGAACGCCTTCGGCAAATTCCACGCCCGCTTGTTTTAAGGCCAAATTGGCTCCGGCCAAGGCATTGAGCGCGGCGGTGACGGGCTTTTTGGTAATGTCGGGCACTTGCACTTCTTTGCGCGTATGCACCAAGGCACCCAGCACCCAGTCAATAGACACCAAAATCAGGGCCACAAAAAAGACAAACACCACTCCGGCGGCAATCCACTTTCCGCGGGAGGAGCTTTTGCCTTTATTGATAAAATCTTCAAAATTGGTTTCGGTTTTATTATCCATTACACACAAACACCCGCTGCCCGGATTTGAGCGCGTGTCCGTTGGCAAAGGCCGCGGCGGACATGGGTTTCTTCCCGGCGGGGTGCACCTCAGTTAACCAAATACTTCCTTGCTTACATTTTACTAAAATTCCCCGGGCGCTTTCAACGGCCAGCACCGTGCCCGGGGCTTCGTTTTCCCCTTGGGGCGCGGCGGGAAGTTGCGTGCGCAAAATTTGCAGCAGTTCGCTTTTACCCTGGTGTTGCCACACGGTGCGCGCTTTGGGCCCGCAGGCCAGCCCGCGCACTTTGTGATGAATGTCCGCAGCCGACATGGTTTGAAAGTTCATTTGGGCGTCCTCTTTTTGGATCATCGGCGCCAAGGTCGGCTCTCCCACCTGCGCCACCTGTGTGATTTGCCCGGCGCTGATTTGCTCCAAAGCTTCCTTTAATGCATGCAGACCCAGTGGAATTAACTTTTGGAAAAGGGTTTCGGCATTATCCTGCGGGTCCACGGCGATTTCCTTTTGCAATAAAACCGGGCCGTCGTCCATCCCCGGGCGAATCCAAAACACCGTTACCCCGGTCTTTTTAAAATCGTTAAACAGCGCGTGTTGCACCGGGGCCGCCCCGCGCAAAAGCGGCAGCAGCGAGAAGTGCACGTTGATAATGCCCAGTTTGGGCAAGGCCAAAAAGTCCGGGCGGAAGATTTTGCCAAACGCCACGGCTACGCCCAAGTCAAAGGGGGTGTTTTGCACCTCTTCAAAAATATCCTTCATTTTTTCAGGGGAGCGGACGGGCAGCCCCAGTGCCATGGCGCGTTGTTTCACGGGGCAGGGGGTAATCACCATACCGCGCCCGCGGGGCTTGTCGGCCTGCGTGACGCACAATTGCAAATCAGAAAGTTGGTTTACCAACTCTAAATACGGCACGGAAATTTCCGGCGTGCCGAAGAAAATCGTTTTTAATTTAGACATATTTTTATTTTAACAAATTTGTTCATTGGGCCGGAGCCTTTGCCGCGGGGGGAAATGTTTTAATATAATACAAAGAGAGCCGCGCGGATGCGGCGCATATTACCAGAGGAAGATTTATGCAAAAAATTATTTTGACCGGAGACCGCCCGACAGGCCGGCTGCATGTGGGACATTATGTTGGCTCGCTCAAAGAACGGGTGCGTCTGCAAAACAGCGGGCAGTTTGACCAAATTTTTATTATGATTGCCGACGCGCAGGCACTCACGGACAATGCACACAACCCGCAAAAAGTGCGCGACAATATCATTGAGGTGGCTCTGGACTATTTGTCTTGCGGATTGGACCCTGAAAAATCCACCATTTTTATCCAATCCATGATTCCCGAATTGACGGAGCTGATGTTCTATTATATGAACTTGGTGACCGTGGCCCGCGTCGGCCGCAATCCGACCGTCAAATCCGAAATCAAAATGCGCGATTTTAAGACGAGCATTCCCTTGGGCTTTTTTGCCTATCCGGTCAGCCAGGCGGCCGATATCACCGCTTTCCGCGCGACGGCCGTGCCGGTGGGCGAGGACCAGCTGCCTATGCTGGAGCAGTGCCGTGAAATCGTGCACAGCTTCAATGCCACATATGGAGAAACCTTGGTGGAGCCGCAAGTGATTTTGCCGCAGAACAAGGCCTGCCTGCGCTTGCCCGGCACCGACGGCAAAGCCAAGATGAGCAAATCTTTGGGCAACTGCATTTATTTGTCCGACGATGAGGAGACCGTACGCAAGAAAGTGATGTCTATGTTTACCGACCCCAATCACTTGCGCGTGGAAGACCCCGGCCAAGTGGAGGGGAACCCGGTCTTTGAATATTTGGCCGCGTTCAGCCGCCCGGAGCATTTTGCGCAATTTTGGCCCGAGTATAAAAATTTGGATGAGCTCAAAGCCCATTACCAACGCGGGGGCTTGGGCGACGTAAAGATTAAGAAATTTTTAAATCAGGTCTTGCAGGCGGAGCTGGCGCCCATTCGCGCCCGCCGCGCCCAGTGGCAGGCCCGCTTGCCCGAGGTGTACGAGATTTTAAAACAAGGCACCCAAAAGGCCCGCGCCGTGGCTGCGCAAACTTTGCACGATGTGCGCGCCGCCATGAAAATCAACTATTTTGAAGATAAATAGTTTTTACCCGTCCCCTCTTGCGTAAAAAGGCAAGGGGGGATTTTTATCCCTATGTATTTTAAGTACGGCAAAAAAGAAACCGATTATTTAAAGAGCCGCTGTCCGCGTTTGGCCCGTGTGATAGAGCGCGTGGGGCCTGTGCGGCGTGAGGTGGACGGAGATTTGTTTTCCGCGGTAGTGCACCATATTGTAGCGCAGCAGATTTCCACCAAGGCCCAAGCCACCGTATGGCGGCGTGTGCAAGAGGGACTGGGGCAGGTGAATGCCACACAGGTGTGTTTGGCGGGCATAGAGAAACTGCAATGCTTGGGAATGAGCCGGCGCAAGGCCGAATACATTTTGGATTTTGCCCGCAAAGTGCACAGTGGGGAGCTGGATTTGGCCGCCGTGGCAAAAATGGACGACGGGCAAGCCATTGCCTGCCTGTCTGCCCTGCGGGGCATCGGCGTATGGACGGCGGAAATGCTGCTTTTGTTTTGCCTGCAGCGGCCCGATGTGTTTAGCTACGACGATTTGGCTATTCAGCGCGGTTTGCGCATGGTGTACCGCCACCGTAAAATCACGCGGGTTTTGTTTGAAAAATACCGCCTGCGGTTTAGCCCGTATGGCTCGGTGGCCAGCCTGTATTTGTGGGCGGTGGCGGGGGGCGCTATGCCGGAGCTGACAGACCCTGCCGTCAAGGCCGGGGGCCCTTCTAAGAAACGCAAGTAAACGTATGACTAAGTGGACGGAAGATTTTGCTTATCAGGTGCTGTCTGTAGTAGAGGAAATCCCCGAAGGAAAAGTGGCCTCTTACGGGCAGATAGCCCAGCTCATCGGACGGGAGAAGAACGCCCGGTTGGTGGGGCGAATTTTAAGCTGCGCGGAATTTTATGGCAAGTATCCTTGCCACCGGGTGGTCAATCACGCCGGGCGCTTGGCCCCGGGATTTGCCGAGCAAAAGCCGCGACTGCTGGAAGAGGGCGTGCCTTTCAAAGACGCCACGCATGTGGACATGAAGAAAGCCCGCTGGGACTGTTAGGGCTGTTTTGTTTTTGTGCTTTTGCCGGGGAAGTTGGCTCCCTGTTTTAAAATGCTTGCCTAATGTTTTTTTTTTGCTAAATTTTGCATATAGGCAAAATTTAGCAAAAAAGGAAGGCAAGTATGAAAAATCGTTTTACGGGCCGTTTAGGCGGCTTATTTAATGTCGTCATCCCCGAGTGTTTCTATCGGGGATCTAAGCCTCTTAAAAATACGACGAGATTCCCGATAACGACCTTCGGGAATGACGTAGCGAGAGGATATTTGCGCGGCTTTACGCTCATTGAATTGTTGGTCGTTGTGCTCATTATCGGCATTTTGTCTGCGGTGGCACTGCCGCAATATCAAAAAGCGGTGGAAAAATCCCGTGCGGCTGAAGCGTTAACGAATTTGCGCGCCTTGGTGAATGCCATGCAAATTTCCAAAATGGCCAACGGGGAACCGACGGAAAAATTGGAGGATTTGGATGTTTCTTTGCCCGGTGAAAAGATAAATGAACGCACGGTCAAGTTAAAAAACTTTACTTACTCTATTCGCAAAAGTGCCGATGGGCCAGAAGGGTTTGAAGTCGTGGCCACGCGTAATGACGCGACGACGGATGAGCGCAAGTATTATATTTATTTCAATTATAACGGGAACTGGTCCTGCGTGGCGATGACTAAAGCCGCTGAAGTGCCTTGTGCCACCGTATGCGCCAATAACCGATTTTCTGAGCATGTGGATAATTATACTGTGTGCGGTATCAAGTAAGGGGGAATTGCTTTGACAAAAGCTTCCCCGCGCGCACCGAAAACAAGACAAATAATACAAGAGGCTCATTATTTGTTATAATAATAAAGCTGGCTGGTGAGAGCACCCGTGCAGCAACTATTTTGGAGAGGTGGCTGAGAGGCCGAAAGCGGCGGTTTGCTAAACCGTTATACGGGTTAATTCCCGTATCGAGGGTTCGAATCCCTCCCTCTCCGTTTTTTTCTTCCAAAAATGCGTTTATTCGTTGTTGCTCGCTTGGTCGGATACCTCCGCGCTGCCGCGCGTGTGCCCACAGTATCCCTCCCGCGCTCGCGCCTAGAATAAGCGCATTTTTGTTTGAAAAAATCCGCGGGGCTTTACGGCTCCGCCCTTTCATACGCTCAGTCGCCGTCGCCTAGAAAGAAACTGTTTTTTTTTGAAAAAATCTGCGGCCCAACATTTTCCTTATTCTGCGCGCAAGGCAAAAACCGCGAGCCCGGGCTGCAGGCCTTTTCCGCTTCGTCCTTTTTTACTCCAATTTCCTCTAATTCCTATTGCTTTTTTATTCGCTCCTAAATATTTGAGAATTATTACATCGCCTTTAACTACATAATTTGGTATAGTACGGGGAGAGCTGTATTTTCAATTTTTTAAAAATTTTACAGGAGTGGCTTATGGCAAATTATCGTTGGGGCATTGATCTGGGCACGTCTTCTATCGGTGTGGCCGTTTACGAGACGGACGATAACGGAAAAATTCTTTCCTTAAAACATTTGGACAGTTATGTTTTTGGCGAGCCCGTGGCGCCCAAGGAAATGAAAACCTTAAACACCGCCCGCCGCGCGGCGCGTTTGATTCGCCGTCAAGTAGAGCGCAAGGCGGCCCGCCTTAAAAAAATGTCCTACATGGCTAAATCCTTGGGGGTGACGCCGGAAGTTCTGCGCGCCACGCCGGAGGACGTTATCTATTTGCGTGCCAAGGCGGTGCGGGAGGAAATTTCTATCCCGCAATTGATTAAGGTGCTTAGCCACATCGTCAAAAACCGCGGCTACAAGGGGACCTTGTCCAAAAGTGATAAAGGCGTCGGCGAAAAAATATCCCAAACGATGCAAGCGCTGACTGGGGGTAAAACCTTGGGCGAACTCTTGTATGAGCGCAAAACGCAGGCCAATGGCCAGCCTTGGCGGAAGGTGGAAGAAGACGGCACCTTTATTTACCGCCGGTTAGTAGAAGAGGAATTTGCCCGCATTTGGGACACGCAAGCCAAGTTCCACCCGCAGTTAAACGGCAGTTACACCGTGTGGGGGGACAATATGTTCCCTGATTTCCCGGGGAAAAAGGAAATTTTGCTGAAAGATGCTTTTCACTCGGCCATGTTTTACCAACGCCCAATAAAGTGGGAATTGGAAACGGTCGGAAACTGCGAAATTTATCCTGCGGAAAAGCGCGCCGCCACGGCCCAAATTGCCTACCAACATTACCGCATGGTCAAGGATATTGCCAATCTGCGCGTGGCCGATAAAAAAACACGCCAGATCAGGCCGCTTACTTTGGCGCAGCAGACGCAACTCTTTCATTTTATGGAATCCTCTACGGCGGATTATCTGCCCGAAAATAAGGCCCTGCCTTTTGCCAAAATTTATGAAGTTTTAGGGTTGTCTTCGGATGAATTTTTTACAATAGCGCGCAAGCAGCACGCCAAAGGCGGGCTGACGGGAAATACCACCTTGTATGCTTTTGAGAAAGCGGGTGTTTTAAATGACTGGTCTAATTTAACGGATACGGTGCAAGAATTGGTCTTGGAGTTTTTGGCCAATGTCTCCAACTTGGCAGACATTGTGGACAATACGGACGCATATATAAAAGAGCGTGTGCCGGAATTAACCGAAAACTTAAAGCCTACTTCTCAGGATTGCGAAGCGTGCTATCAGTTTATTTTGAAGTTAAAAGAGCGCAACGTATTGCCGGAGTTGTCGTTGGAGCAAGGGCGCAGTTCATACAGCATTAAAGCGCTTAAAATGCTGACGGAGCGTATTATGCAAGGCGAGGAAGAAGCTGATATTTTAGCGGAAATAAAAGCCCAGCAAACGCATACGCTTGGCAAGTTTCGCTCTACCCCAGCCATTTTGGCCCAGCAGGCGATTAACGACCCCGTTATTTCGCGCGCTTTGGCAGAATTTCGCCGTGTGATTTCTTATACGCTGCATAAATTTGGTCGGCCGTCCGAAGTGGTGGTGGAACTTTCCCGCGAAATTAAAAACTCTTTGCCCCGCCGTGATTTTTTGGAAAAACAAAATAAAATCCAAGCGGATGCGCGCAAGAAAGCTATTGCAGAGCTGCAGGCACGTCATACATTGGTCAGCCCCCGAAATATAGAAAAATACTTGTTGTGGGAAGAACAGAATAAGAAGTGCCCGTATAGCGGACAGACCATTTCTATCGGGCAGGCATTTGATGAAAAGCAAACCCAGGTGGACCATATTATCCCGCAGCGCGGGGAAATTGGCGGTCCGAATGTGTTTGAAAATAAAGTGTTGGCTTTGACGCGAGAAAATAAAGATAAGAGCAACCGCCTGCCCTACGAGTGGAAGTTTAAAGAGGACATAGATGATTACTTGGCCTTGCAAGCCACCAACAAGCAAAAAAAGAGAAATAAAGAGGCGGTAAATTATGATTTTGGCCGGCATAGTCCGCTGATTAATTTTGTGCAGCATTTGTGGGCGCTCTATTCCAAAGAGAAAAAGGGGTATTACTCCGCGCGCGACCACAAATATAAACCCACGCAAAAAGGGGCGCGTATTTTGCGCAAAATTAATAACTTGCTGGCCACGCCGGAAGACGTGAAGCAAGATTTTGTCACGCGCCAAAACCAGGAGACGGCGTGGATCGGAAAAATTGTCTTGGACTGGTGCAAGGATTTTTGTCCCAAGGTGACGCCCTCTTACGGGGCGCTAACCGCCTATTTGCGCGGCCAGTTGCATTTTGAGGACGTCTTGCCATTCATTCGTTTGCAAGAGGGGAAACCTCTCTATGACAAAGACGACAAGGAAATAGACGGAAATAAGTGGATGGAACTGTATGCCCCTCAATACTTAGACTACCACCGGGCGGGGGCTTTACAGGCGGATTTTGAGCAATATTGCCAGGGAAAAGACTTGGCTACGGAAAGTGATAAACAAAAGGCCTTTGTGGACTTTGTGCGGGAACAACGCACCCAACTGCAATTTAACAAACGCTGCGACCACCGCCACCACGCGGTGGATGCGGCGGTCATTGGCCTGTGCAATTTGTCTTTGGTACAAAAGGCCTCCCGCCACCATGGAAAATATGGGACCTTGCATAAAATTGAGTGGATGGACGAGAATGGAACGCGCAATAGGGACAAAGATATCCCGGGTTTCACGCTGGACAACATTCCTCAATATGCCGTTTTGCGCGCGGCGGTGCAAGCCCGCTTGACCAACTATGTAGTATGGCACAAGCCGGACCACTTTCCCAGCGGTGCGCTGTTTAAGCAAACGGCTTATGGCGTTAAAGAAGATAAGAGTAAAGTGGAACGGTTTATTTCCCGCGCGGAATTAAGTTCATTTTTAAAGAAAAGTAATAAAACGCTTTCACCCAAAGAATTACTGGCACATTTGGAAAGTGTCTTATGGGGAGAAAAAGTAAAAGAAAGTATTATTGAGCAACTTCAAAAAAGATTAGATAGCGGAATGAATACCGAAGAGGCTCTTTGCGGGCGAAAATTGCCTAATTTAAAGGGACAATATGACCCTGCTGACGGTATTTTCTATCGTGGAAATAAAGTAAAAAAAGTGCGATATATGTATAAGGAAGACTCTTTAGCATCATTTAAAGATAAAATTGATAAGAAGGTTGAACACAATGATTTGTTAAAGAACACGCATTATAAAGCTTACCGAAATGGTGGCTATGCTTGTATGGAATTTAAAAAAGATACAGGAGAACGTATTGGTGCTGTTCCATATTGGAAGTATAAGAAAGACGAGCCGGTGTCTGAAACGGTAATTCGTGTGTTTGCTAATGATACTTTATTTAACAAAAAAGATAAACAGTTTTATAGAGTAAAGAGTTTCAAACAAGACTGTTTGGTTATTTGGCCAGTTACTGAAACAATAAAGAAAGAGAAGAAGCCTGGAAATATTAAAGACTATTGTGTTGTCAGAACCCGACAGGATATTAAACGCTTACGGGATACATATTGCAATGAGCATACAACATCTGATTAGCATTGATAGAGAAGCCAAACTGTCCATTGATACGGGCCGGCTCAAAATAACCTTCCAAAACACGGGGGAAACGCATTTTATCGCCGCGTGCGATATTGCGGTGCTTATTTTGGCTAACCCGTGTATCAGCCTGTCTTTGGCCGTTTATCAGGAGTTGGCTAAAAACGGGGCGGTAATCATTACGGCGGGGGAAAGGTATATGCCCTGCGCAATGAGTATGCCTTTGGGGGTAAATATAGACGGGGCGCGTCGTCCCTTTTTGCAGGCCCGGCAGCTAGAGAGTGAAGCGGCAGGAGAATGGTGGGCCCAGCTGCTTTCGTCTAAGGTGTTGGGACAAGCCTTGGTGGCCAGTGCCTTTGCGCCGGAGTTATCTGAGAAACTTAAATTAATTGCCAAGCACATTGAGCCCGGGGACAAAGAATGCCGGGAAGCGCAGGCTGCGCAGCTGTATTGGCCGGAATTTTTTAAGGCCTTGGACAGCCCCGTTGATTTTAGGGAGAAACAAGGCGCAACAGACCCCATAAATATTGCTTTAAATTATGGTTATGCCGTTCTGCGGGCGATTGTGGCAAGGAGCCTCGCCGGGGCGGGGTTGTGCTTAAATTTTGGAGTGGGACATTGCCGGAAGGATAATCCTTTCAACCTAGCCGATGATTTCATTGAGCCTTTCCGCTTTTTGGCAGACTTGGCTGTATACCAAATTTTTTGGGATAAGCAGCCCGATAATTTTGACAAAGGGGTGAAGAAACAACTGCTCTCTAAGTTGTTGGCAAGCACGCTAACTATTGCGGGGAAGACCTACCGTCTGTTTCAAGGGGTAGATTTTGCCGTTAATAGTTTCTGCCTAAGTCTGCAAGATACCCGACGCAAATTGCTGCTGCCGAATTTGCCCGCGCGCCCGGGGAAGGCTCCGGATACTTCCCTGTGGCAGGCCGTGCAGTTTCCTTATGAATCCCAATAGTTGGCGCATTATGTGGGTGGTGGCGGTGTTTGACTTACCGACGCAAACCAAAATCCAGCGCAAGCGGTACGCGGGGTTTCGCAAATTGCTGCTGCACAATGGGTTTAGCATGATGCAGTATTCTGTTTATGTGCGCCATATGCCCACTATGCACCAGGCACAGGCTCTTATCAAACAACTGGGACCGCAAACGCCGCCCCAGGGGCAGTGTGCTTTTTTGATGATTACAGATAAACAATACGGATTGACGAAAAATTTCTACGGGCCCTCTATCCGGCAAGAAAAAATCCCCAAAAAGAGAGAACAACTCATACTCTTTGAGGATTTTTAAACGAAAACGAATTTAAAGTGGGAGTAAATCCCTTTGCGGGCTTTAATGCCCTTGTTACCTAAGTTGAGGCACAAATAAGGATAAGGTTTATGAGATTATTCTAGCAAAAAATCCTACTTTTTAACAACTTTTTGTGTTTATTCAAATCTTACCTTATCCCTCGGTGCCTAATAGGAACATAAAAGACGGAAAGCCCCTGCAAGAGTACCAAATCTTACCTTATCCCTCGGTGCCTAATAGGAACCTGTAAATACCTTCATACATTACCCCGGCGCAAATCTTACCTTATCCCTCGGTGCCTAATAGGAACTTCGCCCGTGAGGATATATTGCCGAATTTGCAAATCTTACCTTATCCCTCGGTGCCTAATAGGAACAGCTGCTTGCAAGCTCCAAGTCTTTTAATTCAAATCTTACCTTATCCCTCGGTGCCTAATAGGAACTTTGCTTTTTGGACGGATTTACGCTGCGCCCAAATCTTACCTTATCCCTCGCTACCTAATAGGAACTCCATATCAATTTTTACTGTCATCTTTATCCAAATCTTACCTTATCCTCCGGTGCCTAATAGGAACAAAGCCTATGCGTGGCAGAATTTGCAGCAGCAAATCTTACCTTATCCTTTGGTGCCTAATAGGAACACGATTTACGGGCTTTTGCGTCGCAAAAAACAAATCTTACCTTATCCTTTGGTGCCTAATAGGAACTTGGAAAAGAATTACATCACCAGTGCCGAGCAAATCTTACCTTATCCTTCGGTGCCTAATAGGAACCTTTGACCCGCATTGGTGGCCGAAGTAGCCCAAATCTTACCTTATCCTTCGGTGCCTAATAGGAACTATCGTTGGGAATTATTCTTCACCCAGCTACAAATCTTACCTTATCCTCCGGTGCCTAATAGGAACCCACATGGCGTTGCATGTCGTTGTTTGTCCCAAATCTTACCTTATCCTTTTGCGAGGACCGCCCGGGGGACACCACGTCTAATAACACATATTTTCAAAGAACTACTTATATCTTAACAAGCGTACTTTCTAAAGTCAAGGTTTGAGCTATTTTTATCCCAAACGAATAGGAAAGCAGCTTGCCTTGCGGCAGTAGCTGGATAAGATTTTTCCAACGGAGGTAGAAAAAAGCGGCCAGCAGACGGATGTTGTGAAAGAAAACAGACAAAAGGACTTATAACTAAATGGCAAGCCTTTCTCACAAAAAGAAATTATCGATAAATAATATCTTTTATTAAGCAATAAGAAATTGGCTCCACAAGACGGTTTGTTCCCCTTTTCTATGTCATTATGGACAGCATCCTTTGCTGTAGTATTGGACTAACACTTCTGCAGTATTGCGAAAAAAATACACATTTCAATTTAGAAGACGACAGGGTAATGTCTAATACTCTTTTGTACGCAGCAAGAAGTGGCAACTGAGGCTAGAGTTTCAGTGTACTAGAAAATACCTTTTATCTCCGGTGTTTACGGGCCTAGTTCTTTTTCCCCGTATGCTTCTCAATAACGCTATCAATATCCAAAACAGTCTCTGTTTGAAGGGGGGCGTTTAGGGTACCCGCGCATTGGTGACACAGGTAAATCGTTTTGAGGTATTTTTTCTCCAGCAGCGGGGGGAGAAAATCAGAGGGGTGTGCTGTATTGTGCTTTTGGCTAAAGAAGGTATAAAGGCCCTTTTGCTGTTTGGCGCTGTTGCAACTTTTGCAAGCCCATATTAGGTTGTGAATTCCCTGTATATGGTCGCAATGAGGGCAGCTTTCATTTATCAGCAGCGTTTTGGGTACAATATGGTCTTGTGATAAATTTTCCGTGCCTCCACAGTAAATGCACTTCTTTTCACTGCTCACAAATTGCAAATCTTCCCGCATAATATCGGACCATTTCTTTTCATTATCTCTTAATTGACGGAATGTCTTTTTAATAAATCCGTAAGAAGCTTTTTTTGCCCGCAGCCCATCCGTATACCCAAGTGCAGATTTTGCAATAATCTTAGCATACTGGTACAAAATCAAGTCCCGAATGGTTTTAACTTCTCTATCTGGCATAAAAGTCCCTCTCTCAAAATCTATTTTAGCCCTTTTTCCAATTTTTCAAAATCGGCCAGGCATACCCGCAGGTTGCGCATGATGCTTTTTGGGAATCATTAGTCTGTATTATAGCAATTTCCATATGTGAATACGGAGGAAAGGAAGTTGATGACTTGCCTTGTGATTTTTAGCCTACATTTTACAAATGATTTGGCGGAATAGTATCCTAACAAAAATTTTATTTATGTTAAAACGATTAGTATTTAATAGTTTAAAAAAATTAATTTTTGTTACAATATTAGTATGAAAACTAAATTTAGTAATATCTTAGCTAGTATTTTTTCCACGGCACTTGGTCTGATAGGTTCCTCATCTGGGGTTGAGGCAATGACAGCTTCTATCATTAAAGCGGAACCGGATACGCCGTCAGTTTTAGAACGGAAAAAACAAAGCGATTTATCTAAAAAATTAGTTTTAAAACCAGCGCATTTTGGCAATGGATTGCTTTTGTCTTACCACCGAAGCCATCGTTCCCATTCCTCTCATCGCTCACATTCATCTCACCGGTCTAGCAGCTATGGGGGGTATAGTGGCTATTCCGGTTATTCTGGAGATACATCTTACATCCCCTCTTATTCAAAGACTTCTTATTCTTTGGTAGAAAAGAAAGATTATAAGTTGGGTGAACGTCTGATTCGTACGGGTACGTCGGGCAAAGATGTGGCGGAACTGGCGGCTCTTTTAGTTAAAGTACAATATTTATCCAATAGCAGTTTTATTAAGGATTTTGATGGGGGGATGGAATATAATGGAAGCGTTGAACAGGCCACAAAGAATTTCCAACAAGACCACGCCTTAACCGCTGACGGTATAGTTGGCCCTGCAACGGTTTCCAAATTAAAAAAAGAATCTCAAAAGATGGGCAGTGAGAAAAAATTAAAACGATTTAACCTAGGCGATAGGATTTTGCGTAAGGGGATGAGAGGCAAAGACGTAACCCAACTTAAAAATATTTTAATTGATAAGGGGTTTTTGAGCGGAAAATTTATAAAAGGGGAGTCTGAGTTTGATATCGCTACGGAAATTGCAGTCACTAAATTCCAAAAAGGGTTGGAAATAGATGCTGATGGCATTGTAGAAAGTCAAACGGTGTACTTTTTGAAAAAATAGTTATGGAAAAAGCACAAAGAATAAGCAATTCTTGTTTTATCTTCACAATAGACGCTTCCATTTTTTCAAAATCTGTCATAACCAAGGTGCTTTATTGGTATGCAGGGTTGTTTAATATATTTTGGAAACAGGAAAATGGCGTGCATATAGTGAAGTTTGTATACAAAAACAAGAATGATTGTCCCTACACTTTTGTTGAAATTGAAAATAAATTAAATCAGGATTTAATTGATTATCAAAATCGGGAAATTATTGAGAAAGAAACAAAAAATATCAGAGATATTTTGTATATAAAAGCATTTGCTAATAACGACGATTTTGATGATAAAATCTTAGCATGACTTCTCACTACTATTTGCTTCCTTTTCGGTTTGATAAAATAGCTTGCCAAGAATTGCTTGTAAATGAATTGGGGGATTTTTTGTTTATGCCTGCGGGTACGGTAGATAAGATTGCTAAACATAAATTAGAGGCCGCAAGTGATGTATATAAGGACTTATTAGCAAACTATTTCATATCTCCTACCCCTATCCCTCCGTTAATTAACAATATGGCTGTTAGATTGCGCACCAAAAAGGCCTTTTTGGAAAATTTCACAGCTTTACATATTTTTGTATTGACACTTCGTTGTAATCAAAATTGTATTTACTGCCAAGCCTCTAGCAAGGGGAGCTCAGACAGCTGCTATGATATGAAAAGGCAGGATTTATTGGCAGCCATAAAATTAATGTTTCAATCTCCATCCCCATCCATTACAATGGAGTTCCAAGGGGGAGAGCCTTCCTTAGCAGTAGAATTGTTTCGGTTAGCGCTAGAAGTATCTACTGAACAAAATAAAACATTTAAAAAACAAATAACTTATGTGTTGTGTAGCAATTCAGTTCATCTGACGGACGAAGTGTTGTCCCTTTGTCGGCAATATCAAGTTCTGATTTCCACTTCGTTAGATGGGCCTGAATTCCTGCATAATTCCAATAGAGGTAAGAAAGATAGTTATGCCAAGGTAGTACAGGGGATTGAAAAAGCCAGAAATTGGTTGGGAAAAGATCAGGTTTCTGCTTTAATGACGGCTTCTGAACAATCACTGAAATATCCCCGGGAAATTGTGGACTCTTACATTCAACACGGTTTTTATAGCGTTTTTTTGCGGCCGTTAAACCCCTACGGGTTAGCTAGAGAAAATAAAAACTGGGATGCGTATTTTGATAAATTTTTTGCATTTTATAAACAGGCCTTGACCTATATTATTGAACTTAACAAGAACGGAATTTATTTTGTAGAAGAATACACTGCTATTTTATTGCGGAAAATACTGACGCCTTTTTCTACCGGATTTGTTGATTTGCAATCTCCATCGGGAATTGTAAATAGTGTGGTGGTGTACAATTATGACGGATACGTATATGCTTCAGATGAATCAAGGATGTTAGCAGAATATGGCGATACTACATTTCGGCTGGGAAGTGTACACGATAAGTATGAGAAGTTGTTTTATGGAGAAAAGGTGCAAAAATGGGCACAACTTTGGGGAACGGAATTTATTGCCGGTTGTGCCGATTGTGTGTTTCAACCCTATTGTGGGGCAGATCCGGTAAGGAATTATACCACCCAGGGAGATACATACGGATTTCGTCCAGGTTCTCAGTTTTGTAAGAAGAACAGAGCTATTTTTGAGTATCTTTTTGGTCTTATATTAAAAAGGCCGCAAGAAGTAATGTCTGTTTTTAAACGTTGGGCATTAAGATGATAAAGAAATTTGATATTAATTCCAATGATAATGCGTTATTTGTTACTTCCCAATGTAACAATCGGTGCTTGATGTGTGCCCAACCTCCATTGTTGGTGGATGATGTTGATGAACTGATGGAAAATAACTTAAGATTGTTAGAAAATGCCCCCTGTGGCTTAACGGATATCGGAATTACAGGAGGAGAGCCTACATTACTTGGGGAAAAATTGCTCTTTCTAGTGCGTAGAATTTCTCAGCGATATCCGCAAGCCATTATTCATATTTTGACCAATGGCCGAGCTTTTGAAAAAGGTGAATTCGTATACCCCTTCTCTCAATATCCGCAGATTTTGTTTGGAATCCCATTGCATTCTGATGTTCCTATGGAACATGATAAGATTACCCAAGTGCCAGGGTCGTATTATGAAACCATGAAAGGCCTGTATCAGTTGGCATCGATTGACGCCGCAATAGAATTGAGAGTTGTTATTACCAAACAAAACTATCGGCGTTTGTTTTGTATGTCGGAATTTATTTGGAAAAATCTTCCTTTTGTTTCTCAGATTTCTTTTATGGGACTGGAAGACACTGGCTATGCTGTTAAAAATCGGGAAGAGATTTGGATTGATCCTTCAAGTTATCAGGCAGAGTTAGAAAAAGCTGTTCTAAACTTACACGGGTGGGATATGAATGTGGCCGTTTTTAATATTCCTCTTTGCTTGCTACCCGGTTCTTTACACCCTTTTGCTAAAAAATCCATTTCTGATTGGAAAGTAGGCTTTTTAGAAGATTGTAAAACCTGTCGCAAAAAGTCAGATTGTTGCGGATTATTTAGAACCTCCCAAAAACAAAGCGCCAATATCAAAGCATATTAGGGCATAAAAATATAAAAAAAATGAAACTTGCCCAGAGTTTTTTCTAGATTACGTCAAAAGAAGCAAAGATTGGAGGAATTGTTTGAATGGGTTCTTTCTATTTTGTATAGTTAGATATACCCATTTCTATTTAGGATTTTAGTATGGACAATTCAACCAAACAAAAACTCTGGAAAACCGCTGACCAACTCCGCTCCAATATGGACGCTGCCGAATATAAACATGTTGTATTAGGGCTCATTTTTTTAAAGTATATTTCCGATTCCTTTGAAGCATTGCAAACTCAAATGTGCGAGGACGATTACTACGCCAAAAACCCGCAATATGTTGATAGCGATATCCGCGACTATTGTACGGAGCACCACGTTTTTTGGGTGCCCGAGGCTGCCCGCTGGGAGTTCCTGCGCGACCACGCCCCGCAGCCCAATATCGGCCAGTTGATTGACGAGGCTATGCTGTCTATTGAAAAAGAAAACCCCAAACTAAAAAATATTTTGAACAAAAACTATGCGCGCCTGTCGCTCCCGCCGGGCCGCTTGGCGGATTTGATTAATACCATTTCCACCATTGGGTTTAAGGACGGCAAAACCGCGCCCGATGCCTTGGGCGAAGTGTACGAATACTTTTTGGGTATGTTTGCCGATGCAGAGGGCAAGCGCGGCGGTCAATTCTACACGGCGGCCTCGGTCGTCAAAACATTGGTGGCTGTTATGTCGCCCACGGAAAACCACAAAGTGTATGACCCTTGCTGTGGTTCGGGCGGGATGTTTGTGCAGAGCGAACGCTTTGTAAAACTCCACCAAGGCACGGGCAATTTGTCCATTTACGGGCAGGAAAGCAACCCGACCACTTGGCGTTTAGCGGCGATGAACTTGGCTATTCGCGGTATAGAATTTAACTTGGGCAAAGAACCCGCCGACACCTTTCATAACGACCAGCACCCCGGTTTGCGTGCAGATTATATTTTGGCTAATCCGCCGTTTAACGTGTCGGACTGGGGCGGTGAAAAGTTGCAGAAAGACCCCCGCTGGAAATACGGTATTCCGCCGGCGGGTAACGCCAACTTTGCGTGGATTGAGCATATGCTCTATCACTTGGCCCCTACGGGCGTAATGGGTACGGTGCTGGCCAACGGCTCTATGAGTTCCAACACGGGCGGCGAGGGGGAAATCCGCAAGCGGCTGTTGGAAGCCGATTTAGTGGAATGTATGGTTGCCTTGCCGGGCCAACTGTTTTTTAATACGCAAATTCCGGTGTGCTTGTGGTTTTTGCGCAAGCAGAAAAAGAACCCCGGGCAGGTGCTGTTTATAGATGCGCGCGAACTGGGCTTTATGGCCGATAGAACACGTCGCGAATTTACGGATGCGGATATTGCCCAAATTGCGTCTACTTATCATATGTGGCGCGCCGACGAGTTTGCCCCTGTTATTTCTTCCCCCTATGCAGAGGCAAACGGCTCTAATAGTGCCCCCTTACCCGCCTGCGGCGTACTTTCCCCGCAAGGGGGACAGAGTACGGCTCAAAGTCGGGTATCTTCCCCCTGTGCGGGGGAAGTGGCTGTTAAGCCGATGGGGGGTACAAAAGGAACTATACAAAAGAAACCCTATGCCGATATTAAGGGTTTTTGCAAATCCGCCACATTGGACGAAATCAAAGCCAACGATTACGTCCTCACTCCCGGTCGCTATGTAGGCGTAGCGGAAACTCACGAGGACGACGAAGCCTTTTCCGCCAAAATAGCGCGCCTTACAGCCGAACTGACGGAACAAATGACAGAAAGCGCGAAACTGGACGCGAAAATAAAAGAAAACTTGGCAAAATTGGGAGGGGAAAGATAATGAAATTTATTAATCAAATTGAAATTAAATATTTCCGTTCAATATATAATTTGCGAATCCAAACAATAAGTGAAAGTATGACCATTTTTACAGGGAGCAACGACGTTGGAAAGTCTAATATATTGCGAGCATTGAACCTGTTTTTCAATGATGAAACAGATGTAAAAACCCCTTTATTATTTGAACGGGATTTTTCGAAAATACGGAGGCAAGAAATTAAAGAAAGTCGAAAAGCAAGGCAATTAATTTCAATTTCTGTAGAGATTATTACGCCTAGAAATTATAAAATACTGCCTCCTACTTTTTGGGTTACTAGAACTTTTGATAGAAATAATAAAGTTGTGGAATTTAGTTTTGATAAAGATGTTTCTGGGGATTCAAAAAAATTGGCAGTTGCTAAAAGACTTTTCAATTCTTTGGAATTTATTTATATTCCAGCTGTGAAAGATAAAGAAACTTTTTCACAAGTACTGATGATGTTAAAATCGAATTTGCCTGATTGGGAGAACAAGGATTTTGATACATTTAATACAAGATTGCAAAATTATGGAAAGGAGTTAAAAAGAGATTTAGAAGATAAAATTAATCTTTCGCCTTCACTTTCGCTCCCAACTACATCTCAAGAATTATTTTCATCGTTAGATTTTAGTATTAAAGATGATAATGTTGTTACCTCTTTGTCTCAACGTGGGGATGGAATTCGCTGTCGTTTTATTCCAGCAATAATGAATTATATAGCTGGGAGCAATAAGGGCACTCGCTATATATGGGGAATAGAAGAACCAGAAAATTCTTTGGAATTTATAAAAGCAATTGAGCTGAATGACACATTAGAGAATGAGTATTCGAAAAATGCTCAAATTTTTGTTACATCTCACTCTCCTGCTTTTGTTGGTTTCTTGAGAGGAAAAAAGGTTATCTATTTATTGAGAAGAAATAGGCTGGGAAAAGTAGAAATGGAGAGTATAACTGCCAATTTATTTGCAAATGAAGAAAAAATTAAATTGAGTCAAGAATTGGGCTATATTATATTACAGCAAGATTTAGGAAAATGCTTGCAAGAACATATTGTATCAGTAAAAAGACAAGAAGAAGAGTTAAAGCAGTTGTCTGAAGAATTAAGGAAAAATGATTGTGTCGTGTTTGTTGAAGGTTCAACTGATAAAATGTATTTCGACGAAGTTTTTAAAATATTTGAATTTAAGGGGTTTTCTATTGAAATTGTTGGGAAACAATGTGGTGAACATGATGAATTCTGTGGAGATGCCGCTTTAACAAAAACAAAAGAAGTGTTCAAGCATAATCTTGCTATGCTACAGAATAAAAAAATAGTATTACTGTATGATTTTGATAGTAATCAAAAGGACGAAGATTTTGAAAATAAATTGTTTATTAGAAGCACGACTTGTAATAATAAGGAAATAACTTTTACGAAAGGAATTGAAAATTTGCTTTCTTTGGGCTCTGGCTTTGATCGAAAACCTTTTTATAATACTGATGAAAAGATTGGTGCTTACGGAGAAAAAAATTGTAAATCTTATTTAGATAAAAAAAGGCTAGCAAAATATATTATCGCGTTGTCTAAAGAAGAGAAAAAAGTAATTCTATTAAATTTAAAGATTGAACTTGATAAAATTAGTCAAATTTTTTATGCAAAAAAGTAATTGGAAAAAGTGTAAATTGAATGGTTTGTTAGAGTTTAACCCCAAAGCTCAACTTAAGAAGGGTGCTAAAGCTAAAAAAGTTGATATGGATAAACTTCTCCCTTTCACACGTAAAATTGTAGGGTACATAACTGCAGATTTTACTGGCGGTAGTAAATTTATGAATGGGGATACTTTATTGGCCCGCATTACTCCTTGCTTGGAAAATGGTAAAACTGCTTATGTCGATGTGTTAGGAAAGGAAGAAATTGGTTTTGGTTCCACTGAGTTTATCGTTTTACGAGCCATAGAAGGAATTTCTGACCCATTGTTTGTTTATTATTTGGCTGTTTCTCCTGATTTCCGAGAAACAGCTATTGCCTCAATGTCTGGAACTTCTGGACGACAACGTGTAGATATTAAAGCATTAGCGCAACTGGAAATCAATTTACCACCATTGGATGAGCAGAAGAGAATTTCGGAGATTTTGGGGGCGTTTGACGATAAAATTGAACTCTTGCAAAAGCAAAACAAAACCTTGGAGGATATGGCCAATGCATTGTTTAAGTGTTGGTTTGTGGATTTTTCCGTCGTCCGCGCCAAAGCCACCTTGTCCTCTCCTGCCGTTATATCTTCCCCCCGTGCGGGGGAAGTGGCTGCCAAGCCGATGGGGGGAGTAGAACAATCGGAAAACGGCTCTAATGGTACCCCCTTACCCGCCTGCGGCGTACTTTCCCCGCAAGGGGGACAGAGTACGGCGCAAGGGCTGGTATCTGCCTCCACAGTGGGAACAGAGCAGACGGCGTGGACGAAAGAAAGGATTATGCGGGAGTATCACTTGACGGAGGAACTATACAATTTATTCCCGTCTAGTTTTGTTGATTCTCCGCTTGGCCCCATCCCCTCCGGCTGGGAAGTGAAACCGCTGAAAGACTTGGCTTCAATAACTGCTGGTAAGCGCCCAAAACAGGTAAAAGATATTAAAGATGATAATTTTTTTATTCCTGTGTATGGTGGAAATGGCATTAAATGGTGGACTAATGTGTCTTTATATTCTACGCCAATTATTATTACTGGAAGAGTAGGAACACTTGGAAAAGTGTACAGAATTTATGAGCCCGTATGGGTCTCTGATAATGCCTTAATTTTTGAGGTGCAAAAAGAACACTTTGAATACTTATTGTATATGCTATACACTATTGATTTTAATTCTTTTAACAGAGGGTCAACCCAGCCTTTAATCACTCAAAGCGACATAAAAGAAATTTTAGCCGTTTTTAATCAAAATATAGTGCAAACGTTTCATTCTATTGTAGTAGAATATGAGAAGAAGATAAATAATAACAATAGGCAAATTCAAACTTTAACGGAGCTTCGCGATTCCCTCTTACCCCGTCTCATCTCCGGTAGAATAAGAGTATAATTAATGAAACAAAGTTTGCATAATTTTATTGACCTTCTTTTTTCAGTTGAGACTGCTAGCGAACTTTTGCAGGTTCTTATGCAAGTCCTTTTGGCTTTTGGGGTCTATTTTTGGCAAAATGATAAACTTGTACATTTTGGTCTATTTGCCTTCTTTTTTGTTATATCTTGGGTCGGGTATTTGCGATGCAAGCATTCCATTAGTTCAAAGCGAAAAAAATTAGAAAAGGATAACAACGATTTGCGCAAGCAGGTAACTAAATATTCTATGCACAATCAAATGCTAGTGCCATTATTAGATACTTTATTTGATGCGCAAATGGCAGCTTTGCATAATGAAATTTCAATTTTTGTGAGAGATATTATCAGGACATCTGTTTATATGTATGAAGAAAACAAAAATTCCTTTCACTGCTTTGCTAGGCATTCATCGTATTCTGATTATAAAGAAAAAAATAAAAGAGATAAATATCCAAATAAAGGTTGGCTTCAAAGCACGTGGAATAAAGGTTTTTATGTTTTCGAATGTAAATCTGATTGGATAAAGAAATGTAAGGAAGAGTGTAAAGCAAATTGCTTGAACACTTCGTGCAAAAGCATTCCTTGTACAAGCACAAGAAAAAAGAAATTACCTACGAGAAATTGTTCCATGTTGTCTTTTGAGGATTTGCAGAAGAAAAAAATGAAGGCAAAAACGGTAATCGGG
>CAVHDF010000008.1:0-11750 GCA_963634865.1 Eggerthellaceae bacterium | reverse complement strand
GTCCTAAAACAAGAAACCAAAAACTTAGGTATTATTTTAGTTGAATGTATGGGAAATTTAGATGATGAACAAAAACAAAAAATTGAAGGATTAATGAAGAAATATACAAATGCAGCGTTAGAAATATTGTCTACTTATGGAAAACAATTATTAGGTTTGGCTGAAGAAACAGAGACTCAAGTGGATATTGCTGAGAACTTCAGAGGAGGGACTTATGCAAAATAGTTTGAGGGAAATTATCGCCTATATTCTGCGTTTTTATTTGAATAAAGAAGAATTGTCCAAGTATAGACTAACAAAACTTGTTTATCTATGTGATTGGTGCTATGCGGTTTCGCGTGGGGAACAAATCACAAATATCCATTGGTTTTTTGATAATTATGGCCCATTTGTGTGGGATGTTATTGATACAGCAAAACAAGAAAATCAATTATTTAATGTACATAATGCAGAAAATTTTTACGGACAAAATATTACATTGATAAAATTACATCAATGCGCTTATAACCCTGTTTTATCTTCTGATGTGAAAGAATGTATAGAATATGTTTTGGAAAACACAAAAAATTTAGATTTGGAAGAGTTTACCAATTTGGTGTATGCGACTTATCCTATAAAAACATCACGTAGATATACAAACCTTGATTTGGTACAAAAAGCGAAAGAATATAATAAACTAAGGAATTATGCAAAATCTAATTAACGAGAACGATTTGGAATTGGCGTGTTTGCAGTATTTCGGGCAAATCGGCTATCAAACGGCCCTTGGCCCGGATATTTTGCCGGAGGGGGAAAATCCGCTTCGCGTGGATGTCCGTCAGCCTTTTTTGTCGGAAAATATCAAGGCCGCCCTGCGCCGCTTAAATCCGGCCGTTCCCAAGGATATTTTGCAGGAAGCCTTCCGCGCGCTTACGCAGCCGCAGGAGGCCTCGCCCATTGCCCGCAACGAAGCCATTTATCACTATTTAACGGATGGCATTTTAATCCCGCATAAAAATGCGCAGGGGGAAGATACCGCCACCCGCGTATATATCGTGGATTATCAGCACCCCGATAATAACGAATTTTTAGCCATTAACCAATTTGCCCTGCAAGGGCCCATAAATGTGCGCCGCCCCGATATTTTGGTGTTTTTAAACGGTTTGCCGATTGCCATTTTGGAACTCAAAAATCCCTCCAACGCACATACCGACGTGCAAAGCGCCTTTAACCAAATCCAAACCTACCGGGACGATATCCCGGATTTGTTTGATTACAACTTGGCCTGCGTGCTGACGGACGGCATTGTGGCGCGTATTGGTGCGTTTACGGCAGACGAAAGCCGCTATATGCCGTGGCGCACAATTGGCGACCAGGAAGCCCCGGCCGGAATGTTGGAAGCCGAAGTGCTGATTAAAGGATTTTTTGATAAAGCCTATCTGCTGGACTACCTGCGCTATTTTGTCGTGTACGAATCGGACGAAAAAAATACCGTCAAAAAAATTGCGGTTTATCACCAGTTCCACGCCGGGCGCAAAACCGTGCAAAGCGTGCTTTTTGCCTTACAGCACGACAGCCGCAAAGGCGGCGTGGTGTGGCATACCACCGGGTCGGGCAAGAGTTTGTCTATGGTGTGTATTGTGCGCAAGATTATGCAAACGCCCGAAATGCATAACCCTACCGTTGTAATGATTACCGATAGGAGCGACCTGGACAGCCAACTTTCCGGCACGTTCGCCCGGTGCGCCAAGGAATTATCCCCAGTAGCAGCCCATAGCCGCGAGGAATTGCAGGAACTCCTAAAAAATAAACCCAGCGGCGGCGTGATTTTTACCACTATTCAAAAGTTTTTGCCCGAGGACGGAAGAACGGAATATCCCGTATTGTCCGAGCGGCATAATATCGTGGTGATTTCGGACGAAGCCCACCGCACCCAATACGGCTTTTCGGCCACGGTACGCAATGGACAACTAAAATACGGCTATGCCAAGTATATGCGCGATGCCCTGCCCAATGCGTGTTTTGTGGGGTTCACGGGTACACCGATTGCCGAGGGCGATAAAGACACGCAGGCCGTTTTCGGCCCGTATATTGACGTGTACGATATGCAGGCCTCTATACGCGACGGGGCTACTGTGCCTATTTATTACGAGGCGCGGCCTATCCAACTAAATGCCCGCCAGGCCTTGCTGAAACATTTGGACGACCAAGTAGCCGCGCTGGAAAGTGATTTAACTGACCCCGAAAAGGAACAAATCCAATGGGTAACGGTGGAAAAATTAGCGGGTTTGCCGGAGCGCTTGAAAGTGTTGGCGGAAGATTTGGTACCCCATTTTGAAAACCGCCTGAAACTGTTGGACGGCAAGGGGATGATTGTATGTATGAGCCGCGATATTTGCGTACGGCTTTATGACGAAATCGTCAAACTCCGCCCCCAATGGCACAGCGCGGACCCGCACAAGGGGGTTATCAAAGTGATTATGACGGGCTCCGCCGCCGACCCCAAATCCTTTCAACCGCATATTTACAATGACCAAGTGAAAAAGGAATTGGAAGCCCGTATGAAGGATCCGTCGGACCCGCTAAAATTGGTAATCGTGTGTGATATGTGGCTGACCGGGTTTGACGTGCCTACAATGCACACAATGTATATTGATAAACCGATTCGGGCGCATAATTTGATACAGGCCATTAGCCGCGTCAACCGTGTGAGCGAAGGGAAAACCGGCGGGCTGATTGTGGACTATATCGGGCTGGCCCGCGCACTGGAAGACGCGGTGCGCGCCTATACGCGCGGCGGGGGAAAGGGCGAAGTGGCGGCCGATGTGCACCGGGCGTTTGAACTTTTTCAGGCGTATATGGATAAAGCACGGGAATTTTTACACGGATTTGACTATACGGATTTCCGCACGCAGGCCTTGCAACTGTTGCCTCAGGCGTGGGATTACATTTTGGCACACGCCCCCAAGCGCGAAACGGCCCAGAAGGATTTTTGCGATAATGTTTTGGCGGCGGCCAAGGCCTTTGGTTTGTGCCAAAGTTTGCCCGAGGCGGCCGCACTAAACGATGAACTGGCGTTCTTTACGCTTATCCGCACGGCAATGAACAAACGCCCCGGCGAAAAACCGGCAAAAACCAAACAAGAGTGGGAGCAAATTATCGGGCGGCTGGTAGCGCAGGCCGTAGCCACCGATAAGCCCATTGATATTTTTACGCAGGCGGGGCTCGGTCGGCCGGATTTGTCACTGGTGGATGTGAAATTTTTGGATAAATTGCGGGCTATGCCGCAGAAAAATTTAGCGGCGGAGTTGCTGGCGCGTTTAATTGACGGGAAAATTAAGGGGACTTTCCGCCTGAACCGCGCCCTGCAAAAGAAATTTTCCGAGCGGTTGCAAGAAACCATAAACCGCTATAATAACGGCTCGCTGGAAACCGAAGAAGTAATAGATGAACTGATTTCCCTAGCCAAAGAGACTAACGAGGCAGTTCGGCAAGGTGAAAAATTGGGGCTGAGTGATAAGGAATTGGCGTTTTATAATGCGCTGGAAGAAAACGAAGCCTCCGTGCGGGACCTTGGCGATGAGACGCTTAAAAAGATTGCCCAGGAATTAACTAATTATCTGCGCGGCTCCGTAAAGGTGGACTGGGCCCAAAGGGCCAGCGTGCGCGCGGGCATTAAACGGCAAATAAAAGTGATTTTGCGCAAATACAATTACCCGCCGGACCAGCAGCAAAAGGCCATAGATAATGTGCTGGAACAAGCCGAACTGATTAGTAACGATTTAGTGATGTGAAGTGAACCAAGTACCAACAAAAAATAAGCTCTTGCCTAAAAGGCAAGAGCTTGTTTTAAATGGTCGGGGCGGCGGGATTTGAACCCACGACCTCACGGTCCCGAACCGTGCGCGCTACCAGCTGCGCTACGCCCCGTAAAATTGCAGTGAAAGAAAAATGGTCGGGGAAGCGGGAATCGAACCCGCGGTCTCTCGCACCCCAAGCGAGCACTCTACCACTGAGCCATTCCCCGGAAAAATTTTCAATCTGCTTTACTGCTGTACATATATTTTAGCATTCTTTTAGCAGTTGTGAAAGAGTTTCTTTAATTTCCGAGAGAAATTTCACATCCACGCCGGCTTTTTTTTGCTCGCCGCCGGCCGCGGGGGAGTATTTGGAGAGCTGTTTTTTGGCGCCTTCCAGCGTCAATTTGTGTTTGTAAATCAGGTCCTTAATTTTCAAAATGGTATACACGTCTTCTTTGGTGTAGCGACGATGACCGCTTTCTAGGCGAATGGGTTTAATCAGGCCGAACTCCGCCTCCCAGTAGCGCACGGAATATTCCGGCACGCCGGTGATGCGTTTCACGTCGCCGATGCTAAAATAATCTTTTTGTTCCAGCTCTTCCAGTCCCATAAAATTATTATAGCAAACCCGTTGGAGCCAAAGCCGCAATTTCTCTTTTTGTCGTCGTAGAAGTTGGCATCCTGATTTAAAATACTTGCCTAATGTTTTTTTTTTGGTAAATTTTGCTTGTAAGCGAAATTTACCAAAAAAGGAAGGCAAACATGAAAAATCGTTCTACGGGCCGTTTAGGCGGCTTTACATTGATTGAATTATTAATTGTTGTACTTATTATCGGTATTTTGACGGCGGTCGCGTTGCCGAAATATCAGAGCGCGGTGGACAAGAGCCGCTACGCTACATTAATGCCCACGGCAAAAACAATAGCCAATTCGCAAGAGGCCTTTTATATGGCCAATGGCAGCTATGCCGAGGACTTGTCTAACCTGGAAACCCAGGTGACCAAAGACGCCAGTGGGTCTACGGCTCAGCTGCCCGACGGAACCAAGTTGGAAATCAGCCAGCGTGAGAGCCATAAATACGTCAAAATGAGCAAAGACAACTTGGATAACAATTATATTGTTTACCAAGCGCAAAGCCCCAACTATGCTAAAGAAATCCATTGCGAAGCGTTGAAAGACTCCACGCGTGCCGAACGCCTGTGTGAAACCTTGGGCGGGGAAAAGATTAACGGGTATTTGACCCCGGGGTATGATACTTACGTGCTGGAAGGTACGGGACTGGGGATGTCAGCCGACGTGGCGGATAAAATAGACCAAGCGGGTAATGGCGGGTGGCAAGCGTGCGACACATACCCGTGCACCAAGACCTGTTCTAGTGTAAGTGGGTATACTTGCAGTGGCACATACCGCGAAGATGGCAGCTATACGGAACGCTCTTGCCAAGATAATATTTGCGTGGAAAAGGAATATGGTGAAGACGGAAAAATGGATAGTAAACGGACCTGCCTTTTGAAAGGAAACGTTTGTGAGGCCCAAACGGAAACAATATATGATGAAGACGGGAACCTGACTTCCACCCGGCGTAACTGCACCAGCTGGGGTTCAGACGGCAGTTGTACGAGCTATTCCTATGGCTGGGATTACGGGTACGATGAAAATGGAAACCAGACTTCGCAGACATATTGCCAAGGGCCCAGTACTATGGGGAGCTGCAATCGTAACAACGGCTATGAGTATACGTATGACGAAGACGGAAATAAAACCTCGGAGCGCCGTTGCACCAGTTTTAAATCCGATGGTAGCTGTTCCAGCTATTTTGCAGGCGTTGATTATACTTACGACGAAAATGGCAATATGACCTCTAAGCGTGAATGCGGCTCTTTTACCAGTAGTGGCAGCTGCAGTTCCCGCAGTGATGACACTAGCTATACCTACGATGAAAACGGAAAGAAAACCTCGGAACGCGTCTGTTTCAATAGATATAGTAGTGGCAACTGTTCTACCACTATCTTTGAGTACGACGAAAATGGAAATATGAGCTCCCGGCGGTTTTGCCAAACATTTGGTAGTGACGGCAGCTGCACCAGCAGCAGAGTTAATTATGAATATACCTACGATGAAAATGGAAATAAAATATCGCAGCGGACCTGTAAAACTTATACGGCACAAGGAAATTGCGAAACCTATTCTAGCATGACGGAGTATACCTACGACGCCGATGGAAAAACGACTTCTTCGCGCGATTGCTACGATGTGGCCGCCGACGGCAGCTGTTCAAATTGGAGAAAGACTTCTTATTATTAAAATTGCTTGAGTAGATAGATAATCCCCGGGTCTTTAGGCCCGGGGAGATTTTTTACCCCACAAAAAACCCGCCTGTTTAAGGCGGGTTTTTGCTAAGCCAAAAAGGTTTATCCGAAAATGGTTACTTTCAGCCAATATGCCACGGCGGAAATCAGCGCGGCCGCGGGAATGGTAATAAACCACGCCCACACAATGCGGTTGGCCACGCCCCAGTGCACGCTGCTGATGCGCCGCAGGGAGCCAATGCCCACAATCGCGCCGGTAATGGTGTGCGTAGTGCTCACGGGCACGCCCAGCAAAGAAGCCGTAAAAATGGCAATGGCTGAGCCGCTTTCGGCGCAGAACGCGTCCACCGGGCGCAGGCGGGTAATCTTCTGCCCCATGGTCTTTACAATGCGCCAGCCGCCCGAGAGCGTCCCCAGCGCAATAGAGCCTTGGCACAGCAGTACCACGCTCAAGGGCACGATAAATTGGCCTTGGGCCACTTGGTGCAGCTCCTCGTGGCTGAGCAGAAAATCGCGAATCGGGGTCACTTCCGAGCCGGCCAGTCCGCCCAAAAGCAACATGCTGATGATACCCATGGTCTTTTGTGCGTCGTTGGCGCCGTGGCCCAAGCTGTAAGCCGAGGCGGAAAATAACTGCCCGATGCGGAAGATATGGTCCACTTTAAACGGATTAACGCGGCGGAACGCATTGAAGATGAACGTGCCGATGACAATGCTCAGCAGGAACCCCAGCAGCGGCGAAATAAAGATAAACGCCACAGTCTTGAGAATACCGCCGGCCAGCAGGGCCGAAAAGCCGCCTTTGACCAAGCCCGCGCCGATTAAGCCGCCGATTAAGGCATGCGACGAGCTGGACGGCAAGCCCCACCACCACGTTAAAATATTCCACGCGCACGCGCCCATCAGTGCGCCAAAGACCAAGTTGGCGTCTACGATGTGAATGTCCACAATGCCGCTGCCGATGGTTTTGGCCACGGCGGTGTGGAACACCAAAAATGCGATGAAGTTAAAAAACGCTGCCCACGCCACGGCCACTTTGGGCGAGAGCACCCGCGTGGACACCACGGTGGCCACGGAGTTGGCCGCGTCGTGAAATCCGTTGAGGTAATCAAAAAATAACGCCAGTACAATCAGCAGGATAATCCAGGTCATACTTAGTTATTTTTCACCAAGATAGATTCCACCACGTTGGCGGTGTGCTCGCAGAAGTCCGCCACGTTTTCAGAGGCTTCGTAAAGCTCCTTTTGTTTGATAATCATAATGGGGTCTTTTTCATTATCAAACAGGTAGGCGATGGCCTCGTCGCGGATGACGTCGGCTTCGTTTTCCAGGCGGTTGATTTCTACGCACTGGATGAGGGTTTCCTTCATCATCTTTTTGTTGCGCAGGGCGGCCAAGGCTTTTTGCAGCGCTTTGGTGGATTGCGCAATGACGGTAGCCATTTTTTTGGAAAAGTCCGTCGGCGTGCCGATTTTGTAAAAGCAAAAACGGTTGGTAATCATATAAATACCGTCAATGATATCGTCCATGTGGTTGGCCAAGGCCATGATATCCTCGCGGTCAAAGGGGGTGATAAAGGTTTCGTTTAAGGTATTGATGATGGTGTGGGTCAGTTCGTCGCCGTAGTGTTCCAGTTCATGCATGGCGCGCACGTTTTCAGGGGTAAAGGCGGCCTCGTCCACCAGTTTTTTGTACAGATCCGCCGCTTTGACCAAGTTTTCGGCCTGGCGGTCAAACAAATCAAAAAACTTTGCTTCTTTGGGGATAAACATTTTCTTCTCCTCTAGGGGGTTACAGCTCGTCCGCGCACGGGCGCGGGTCTAAAATAAACCCCGCGCCAAAACGGCGCGGGGCGTACACTATTTCAATTTCTCTTTCAAATTCTCCGGCAAATTGACGGCGGCATTCAGCAAAAAGGGTTTCTTTTTAATCTCTTCTGCAAACGCCTCGTCGCGCAAACTGTTGCGGTACTCTTTGTCTTCAAAGATATAGCGGAACTTGGTGTATACATCATACGTGCCCGCCTGCAGCGCCACAATGTCTTGCACGCCGACGATTTCTTCGTCTGTCGGTACTACAAAAATCTTTACCTTGGAGTTGGCTGCGCTGATGCAGCTTTCGGCGTTTTTGGTTTGTGCGTCGCGGTTTTTCTGCTCGTCCAGCACAATGCCGTAGTTTTCCAAGCCTTCCACGGCTTTGCCGCGGATGAACGGGCTGCGCTCACCCACGCCGGCCGTGAACACAATGGCGTCCACGCGGCCCAAAGCGGCCATGTAAGAGCCGATGTATTTTTTAATGCGGTAGCTTTCCATGGCAATGGCCAGCTTGCACAGTTCGTCGCCTTTTTGGGCGTTTTCCACGATGTCGCGGCGGTCGGCAAAGCGTCCGCCCGTGATGGCCTTGACGCCGCTTTCGCGGTTCAAAATGCGGTACATTTCGTCCGGGGCCATATTGAGTTTCTTCATCATGTGGAAGCAAATAGAGGGGTCAATGTCGCCGCTGCGCGTGCCCATGATGAGCCCTTCCAGCGGGGTCAGGCCCATGCTGGTGTCATAGCATTGGCCGTTTTTGACGGCGGTGCAGCTGGCGCCGTTGCCAATGTGGCAAATGATGGTGTTGGTGTCTTCCACCGGTTTGCCCAGCAAGACGGCCGCGCGGCGCGAGCAATACAAGGCCGACGAACCGTGCGCGCCAAAGCGGCGCATATGATAGTCCGTATACCAATTGCGCGGCAGGGCGTACATATAGGCAAAGGCCGGCATGGTCTGGTGAAAGGCGGTATCCATCACGCACACGTGCATGACGTTAGGCAGAACGGACATGGCCGCTTCAATACCCAAGATATGGGCCGGGTTATGCAGCGGGGCCAAGTCAGAAATGTTTTTCAGTTCGTCAATGACTTCTTGGGTGGCTACGACGGATTTGGTAAACTTGCCGCCGTGCACGATGCGGTGCCCCACGGCGGAAATCATATTCACATTGGCGATGACGCCGTGTTCTTTGTCGGTCAGCGTGCGGATGACTAAGTTGATGGCGTCGGTGTGGTTTTTGCAGTCTTGCTGCAATTCAAAAGCTTCTTGCCCCGGGCGTTCGTGCGTAATGAAAGAGCCCGCAATGCCAACGCGTTCCACGTTGCCGGCGGCCAAGCTGCGTTTTTTATCCCAGTCATAGACGCTGTATTTGACCGAAGAGCTGCCGCAATTTAAAAACAAAATAATCATGATAACCTCTCAGGGGTGCGCTCCGCACGGCGGGGCGAAAATAAAACCTTCTACTTTATTCTATCAAATTGCGCGTTTGTGTGCGTGCCCGGGGCGCTATTGCGGCGGGGGGCCGTTTTTGTTAGCATATAAACTACGGAGGAGAAAATGAAAAGGACTTTTTTATTTTTAAGTTTACTGACAGCAGCCGCCGCGCTGTGGGCCGCGGTGCCCCTGACGGGTGGCGGCAAAATTGAGAATGTGGCCGGGGTGCCGGGCAAGCGCGGGTTTTCCGGCGACCAGTCCGATGCGGGCAATGCCCGTTTGGCCAGTCCGTTGGGGCTGGCGGTGGACCGCTGGCACAATTTGTACATAGCCGATACCTTAAATCACCGGGTGCGCCGGGTGGACGCGCGCAGCGGGTATATAGACACCGTGGCGGGCACGGACCGCGCCGGATTTTTCAATGACGGCGGGCACGCCGACCAAGCCGGGCTGAAAGGCCCTACGGCGCTGGCTTTTGACGCTTATGGTAACCTCTATATTGCCGATACAGGCAATCAGCGGATCCGCGTGTTGACCCGCAAGGGCTATCTGTATACGGTGGCGGGCAACGGCCGCAAGGGCTACGAGGGCGAGGGCGCTAAGGCCCAGGGCACTGCGCTGAATAACCCCACTGGGGTGGCCGTCAGCAATGCCGGGGAACTTTACATAGCCGATACGGGCAACCACCGCATTCGCAAGGTGGACCGCGTGACGGGGCTGTTGACCACGGTGGTGGGCACGGGCGACGCGGGGGACGACGGGGACGGCGGCTTGGCTATCAATGCCCAGCTTAATCATCCCACGGGCCTTGTGTTTGATAAGTATGACAATTTGTATATTGCCGATACACGCAACCACAAAATCCGCTTTGTGGACCGCCGCGGCAAGCGCATTTTTACCTTGGCCGGCAGCGGGGACGAGGGATATTGCGGGGATAATTCCGGCACCAGTCAGGACGCATGCTTTAATGACCCTACGGGCATTGCTTTGGACCGTTTTGGCCGGGTGTATGTGGCGGACACGGACAATCAGCGCGTGCGCCGGATTAGCCTGGATTTAAAAAACCGCACCAGCCAGGTGGAAACGGTGGCGGGCTCGGGACGGCGCGGCTATAATGGCGATGACATGGATGCTTGGCAGGCCAATTTGGCTTATCCGGGGGCACTTGCAATTTCCAGCTTAGATATGCTATATTTTTTAGACACCGGGAACAATGTGGTGCGCCGCGTGCAGAATATATCGGCCGTGCGTCCGCCCACCAGTTATACGGCGTTTGGCAAACCGGTGGAAGAAGTGGACAGCCGCAACTTTTATGAGGTGTTGTTTAAACCGGTGGCTGCAGAAAAGGCGGGAAAATAGATTTTTGTAGACGTTTTTCCCTCGTTTCGGCGAGGGTTTTGATAAATGATGCTACGGGCGGGTCCTGAGAGGGGCCCGCTCGTTTTTTGTGTCCTTTTGCCGGGCCAAAAGGACGCAAAAGGCCATATGTTTATGTCCCTTTTTTGGGGAGGAAAAAAGCCAAAAGGCACCGTAATGTATTCCTACTTTTCTCCAGAGCGGAAAAGTAGGCAAAAGGCCGCCGCAGTTTTTATGTCCTTTTCTCCTGGGCAGAAAAGGACCAAAAGGCCCCGCAGGCCTGCGGAGCATAAAAAATAAAATTTTCTTAGTCCGCCTTTAACTCGCCGCTTATTAGCGGCTCAAACAAAAGGCGGATTTTTGTTGTAAATTTTATTTTTTATAAACGCTCCGATGTCCGCTGTGTGAACAGCGAACGGCACAACGGCGAAAGCGGTTGCGATCCCCGAACCCTGCGGGCCGCTAGACATTCGGGGATGACGACGTTTTATAACGACTTGTTCTTCTACGCCGTCACCCTGGAAGGTCGTAGTCCAGGGTCTGTTGTTGTAAAAATAAGGAAAACAACGGATCCTGGACTAAAGCACTCCAGGATGACCTCATTTGATAACGACTTTGCCATTTCATTTATGCCGTCATTCCCGAAAGTCGTAATCGGGAATCTCAGCCTTATTGTCTTTGCCTTTCTGCTGTTATACAAAACGGGGGTCATCCTGAAAGGTTTTAGTTCAGGATCTTCCATTTTTCTAGTAGTTGTCGTTGTCTTTATTAAATAAACAACAGGGAAAATGGAAGATGCTGAGCAGAGACACCTCAGCATGACAGCATTTTATGAACGGCGAAAGCGGTTGAGATTCCCGATAGAAATGCTCGGGGATGACTTATTTGATGAACAGTTTTTGTCGTTTGTCTTTTTGTTTTGTCGTCGTAGAAGTTGGCAACTCTTTCTAAAACACTTGCACAATGTTTTTTTTTTGATAAATTTTGCGTATAGACAAAATTTATCAAAAAAGGAACCCCACTATGAAAAACTTCTCTACGGGCCGTTTAGGCCGGTTATT
>CAVHDF010000007.1:0-37152 GCA_963634865.1 Eggerthellaceae bacterium | reverse complement strand
CAGCCTCTTAAAAACACGACGAGATTCCCGATAACGACCTTCGGGAATGACGTAAGGAGAGGACATGTAGGCGGCTTTACACTCATTGAATTGTTGGTCGTCGTTCTTATCATTGGCATACTTTCGGCCATTGCATTGCCCGCTTATAAGAGGGCGGTGTGGCGCAGCCGTGCCGCGCAATTGCAGGTGGCGATTAAGCGGGTGCTAGACGCAGAGAATGAATATCACTTGGCCAATCATGGCACTTGGGATACGGACATCAGCCAACTGGATACGGGTTACCCCGTGGTGGACGGCGCCGTCGGCGGGAAAGATTTTTCTCTCTCGGTTAACAATGACGATTATTCCATTCATTTGGTGCAGGCGGTTTTTCGTAAGGCGCCCTATGCCAATGCCGGGTTTGCTTACAGCCGCTTGAACCGCACAACGGGATTGTGTGGATGTATGTTGTGTATAGAACAGGGAAATATTGCAGAGGGTTCTTTTTGCAAGGATATTTTCGGCGCGACGTATTTGCGCAGCGGCCACGGCCAAAAATATTTTCGCTTGCCGGGGGAGTCTTGCCGCAACCAACAGACCCGCTGCTAAGAGCGGCAAAAATCTTGCTTAAAAACAAAACCCACTCGCAAGAGTGGGTTTTATTTCTAAAATGGTGGACCCGACGAAGACCCATGTTGCGACCTATGCGCCATTTCGGAAGCGAAACGCGCCTGCGGAGAGTTCCCGTGTCCCCATTTGTCCAACAAAAAACCCCGCTTGCGCGAGGTTTTTAATTGTCCAAATGGTGGACCCGACAAGGATCGAACTTGCGACCTCCTGCATGCCATGCAGGCGCTCTCCCAGCTGAGCTACGGGCCCGTCTATGTATATAGTATAGCAATTTTTTTTAGTTTTGAAAAGTTTTTATTTTCTCCGTCGGAAATTGCATATCTTACTTCTCTGTTTGCAAGCATTTTTTTACCGCGTCGCATACTTGTTGTGGGGTGATTTTCCACAAACATTCATTACGCTCAAACAGCGGGCAGCGGCTCATCCAATCCTTCACAATATTCATACAGTTGTGGCAATCCCCCGCACGCAAATTGACATTGCGGGCATAGCCGAAATACTCCACCGGGGTCGGCCCAAACAACACCACCGCTTGCGTGTCCGTCAAATTGGCCAGCTGCGTCATACCGCTTTCGCTGTCCACATGCAGGCGGGCCCCTTGCAAGACATAAGGCAAATCGGCCACGCGGGTTTTACCCACCAAACTGATATCGGCAAAATCAAATACGGTGCTGTTGCTGCCGCCCAGTTGCACCAGCAAAATGTCCGGGAACGTCTGCTTAAACAAGCGGGCAAACTCTTGCCAATGCTCCCTTGGCCAGCAGCGCGTGGCGGGCCGGCCGTGCAAATCGGTGTTGGTGTTGGTGCCGTCGTGAATGGTGATGTATTTTTTACCCTGCAGCCCCAAACGTTGCAAAACAGACTGCAGATTTTCTGGGGACAATTGGAGGGGTGCTCGGTCGTTTTGCCCGACGGGGACGCCCGCCGTCAGCCCCATATTGGCAATGCGGCTGGAGCCATACGCCACGCTGATTTTGGCCCACAAGCCGTCCAGGTGCGGGGTGTTTTGCGTGATGATTTTCATCCGCTCTTGCAGGGCGCGGGCTTGCTCAAAATCGCTCATCCATTCCGGGGCCAATTTTTGCAAGCGCGGCAAATCTACCTGATCAAAATAAAAGGCATGGCAGCCTGACATGACCAAATCATAATCGCGCGGGTCGTATTTGCGGGAGACAAATCCGTCTATCATTCCGTCGGAAAAAATCATTTCCACCACACTTTGGCTGTCGTAGCAAACGTAAATTTGGGCGGTGGAGAATTTTTCACGCAAACGGGCAACAAACACGCGGGTCATGGCCACGTCGCCAATTCCCCCGCGCACATGAACGAGCAGTTTTAAGCGGTCTTGCGGTTTGGCTACGGGTTTTTTAAACAAGCGGCGCACGAAGAGCCGCACGGCTTTTTTACAAGCGCGGCGTTTAAAATGAAAATTTTGTGCGGCCCGCACCACGGCACTGTCTTTGCCGTACAGGGCGGCCAATTCCTGCAGTTGCAATAGGGCTAAATGGAGTTCGTTTGCGCTCATGGGCATAGGTTTCCCCCGTAATTATGCTACAATTTTATCATATTCCATATAGCCTAGAGGACTTTATGACCAAAAAAAATGCCATTTTCTTTTCTTGCAACGAACGCTTTTTGTTTACCTTGTGCGTGGCGTTGCTGAGCTTGAAAGAACACAATGCGAAATTATTGCAAAACACCGATGTGCTGATTTACCAGCAGGGTTTTTCCGAAGAGGACAAGGCTTTTGTTAACCGCATTTTGCCCTGCAAATTTACGGAGTATAAATTTGCCGTAGAGACGGACTTTAACAATATCAATTTCAAGCATTTTACGCAGCTGACCTTTGCCCGTTACGAAATTTTTGATTTGTTGGACACATACGCCAAGGTGCTTTATATTGACGTGGACGTGATGATTGGCGGGGACTTGTCGTACATTTTTGACCATTTCGGCTCCAAAGGCGGCGTGGCTATGTGTAAAGACACGCAAAAGGGGCTGACGCTGATTACCAAAAATTTTGTCAAACCCTTGCCGCAATACGATATGACCGTACCGTGCTACAATGCCGGCGTAACGCTGTTTTGCGACAATATTCCCCACCGCCAAGAGCTGCGCATGTGGTGCTACCACAAGACGGCCGAGTGGTTGGACAACTTGGTCTGCCCGGACCAAGGCGTGGTCAATGTGATGCTGCAGGAATTTAACGTGCCCATAGAGGTGCTGCCGGATATTTGCAACTGCCTGCCGTCCAACCCCAAGTATTTGGACAAGGACCGCCACGACGTGTTGATTTATCACTGCGCCGGCGGTGGGGTGCGTTTTTGGACGTACACCTACAATGCTCCCTGGCAGAAATATTATCAGCAATATTTGGCCATGGGCGGTAGTCCGCATACGGATAAAGAGCATGCGTGGTTAAAGCTCATTAAAAAGCACAATTGGCAGCGGTTTGATTTTTTTGAACGCTCGCCGGACCCGCAAATGCATCCCATGCGCTTTTTGAAATATTTGCTGGCGTGGCCGTTTAAATATACGCGGCGTAAGCTCGGCAAATAAATTCCTTCATTTGAAAAAAGCCCGGCCGTGTGCCGGGCTTTTTGACGCATAAAAAACCCCGCCTTGCAGCGGGGTTTTGTGCTTGTAAAAGACTTATTTTTTGTTGGCTCTTTCAAAGCGCAGCGTGTAGGTGATCATGTCCGTTACCTCCGCCGGGCCGAAGTACTGAATCGGGCCGGGAAATTGGTAGCATTCATTCAATGCCCATTGCTCGCGCTTTTTGGCAAACTGTTTGAACGGCTCGCCTTTGAGCTCCACCAGCGCCTTGCGGATGACGGGTTTGTCCTTGCCTTTGCGGCGTTCCATATTCATCATCATGGTCAAGGGTACGCCGCCGCATTGCCATTGGGCGGCTTTGCGGGTCAAATTGCGCACGGAGGACAAATAGCCGTTGCAACCGTTGAGCGCCAGAGCCGCCGCGTTGTAACCCAGCGCGTAGGTGTAGTTGGCGTCAAAAGAGGACGGCACACCGCAGCGTCCTTCATAACCGAAGAAGTGCGTAATCGTGGAGAATTTGCCATTGTACTTACCGGCTTTTTTCAAGTCAGCCAGTTTGGTGCGCAGCATTTCCACCAGCAGTTTTTCGGTTTCAATCAGAGACACCTGCACATTGCCGTGCGGATCGCGGTCCAGCATCAGCTGGGCGGCAATGCCCG
Source organism: Eggerthellaceae bacterium (assembly GCA_963634865.1). GTDB lineage: Bacteria > Elusimicrobiota > Elusimicrobia > Elusimicrobiales > Elusimicrobiaceae > Avelusimicrobium. Next base: position 33,328 of record CAVHDF010000007.1, on the reverse strand, counting down.
CGGGCAGCGACTGCATCAACGCCGCCAATTTGGCCGGCAATTTGGAGATGATAAAAGCTTTTTTCTCGTCAATGCTGTTCATTTTGGCCAGTTCGGCTTCGTGGTCGGCCAATAGGTCGTTCAAAGCGGCGATGAGGGCTTTCATTTCCGGGATGAACTCAATCAACCCTTCCGGCACCAGCACCACGCCGAAGTTTTTGCCTTGTTTGGCGCGTGCCACAATGATGCCCGCCAAATAGTCAATGATTTGTTTGAGCGTCATCTTTTTGGCCAAGACTTCTTCGCCGACTAAGGTGACGTTCGGATGCGTTTTGTGCGCTACTTCCAAGGTGATGTGCGAAGCACTGCGGCCCATCAAGCGCACAAAGTGCCAATATTTGCGGGCAGAGTTGACGTCGCGGCAGATATTGCCCACCATTTCGGCGTAAATTTTGGTGGCGGTATCAAAACCGAAAGAGGTTTCAATTTTATCGTTTTTGAGGTCGCCGTCAATGGTTTTGGGTACGCCGATGACGCTGATGTCCGAGCCGTGCTGCTTAAAGTATTCGGCCAGCACGCCGGCGTTGGTATTGGAGTCGTCCCCACCCACGATGACCAACGCATTGACTTTGTTCTTCTTCAAATTTTCCAAGGCTTTGGCCAGCTGTTCCTCGGTTTCAATTTTGGTGCGGCCGGATTGGATTAAATCAAACCCGCCCGTATTGCGGTAGCTTTCCATGAGCTTGGGGGTAATTTCTTTCCAGTTGGCTTCCAAAATGCCGCTGGGGCCGCCCAAGAAACCGTACAATTTGTTTTTTGCGTTGGCTTTTTTCAAACCGTCCAGTAAACCGGCAATGACGTTGTGGCCGCCGGGGGCTTGCCCGCCGGAGAGCACCACGGCTACTTTAACGGCTTTTTTGCCGATGGCCGGATTGGAGCCTTTGGTAAAGGTAATTTCCGGCATGCCGTAGGTGTTGGGGAACATCTTTTTTACGGCCGCTTGGTCGGCCACGCTTTGGGTGGCTTTGCCGTTTTTAGCTTTGACAAAGCAAGGGCCTTTCTTAAGGATATCGGGCAACACCGGCTGGTATTTGCAGCGGTGCGTTTGCAGCAGAGAACAATTTTGGTTTTTGCTGGTTGTAGCCATGTTTTCATCTCCTGGAGAATAGAAAATCTACTTAAATTATAGCAAACCTTGCACCCGCCCGCACGCGTAAGAGCCCGCGAAGGGAAATGCCCCTTGTTTTTTCTAAGACGGCGGGCTATACTTAATTACCGTCGTTTCATTTTCTTTACAGGAGGTTGAGGCTGTGGTGCGCGGCGCCGCCGGAAAACGCCGTTGACACTTGGGAAAGATTAATGATTAAATGTCTATACGGGTTACCCGTTAGACTACACGGAGGAAGTTATGGAAATTAAAGTTACCGCAAAAAATATTAAACTGACGCCGGCTATCAAGCAATTTGTGCAAACCCGCGTCAACAAAATTGAAAATTATTTTGATCATATCGTTTGGGCGCAGGTGCTCTTGTCCGTAGAGAAAAAGATCAACCAACGCGCCGAGATCATCATCCACACCGGTGGAAAGAACACCGTGACGGCCACCGCCGTAGAGGCCGATTTGTACAAAGCCATTGACGCTGCCGCTACCAAGGCCGAAGCGCAGCTGAAGAAAGCCAAAGAAAAAACCAAAGCCAAACGCACGACCAAAAAGACGGCCGTCGTGGAAGAAATCGCCACGTTTAGCGACCACATTTTGTTGCCGCCCAATGATGTGAAGTTCTCCGTCATCAAACAGGTGGAAGTCACCCCGATGAACCCCGAAGACGCCGCCTATGAAATGGAGCGGTTGGGCTATTCGTTCTGGATGTTCTTAGACGAAGACTCCAAGCAAATTAACTTGATTTTCAAACGCTTGGACGGCACCTACGGTTTGATTAAACCGATTAAAAAGAAATAAGTGAGATTGCGGTGCAGCCATTTACCAAATCCGTAACCGTAAGCGAATTGCTCCAGGTGAAGCGCCTTCACCTGGAGCTCGTTTGCGGCAAACGGTATGTGCACCGCGAGATTACCTCTTCCAGCGTTAACCGCCCGGGCTTGGCCCTGTGCGGGCAGCTGGACCATTTTCGCGCCAACTCGGTGCAAGTTTTTGGGCGGGGCGAACACGCTTTTTGCGCCAAAGAAAAAGCCGGCCAACTCAAAAATAATATTGCCAAGATGTTGGGCCAAGGCCATGTGCCGTGTGTGATTATGGCGGCGGATTTGGACCCGTTGCCGGCCGTGCGTAAGGCCTGCTTGGGGGCGGATGTCCCCGTGCTTAAAACCAATATGGAGTCAGCTGCGTTCGTGGCGGAATTTTCCCGTTATTTGGACGAGCGGCTCTCTCCGGTGACGCATGTGCATGGGGTCTTGCTCAATGTGAGCGGCAGCGGCGTATTGCTGCGCGGCGAGGCAGGCATCGGCAAGAGTGAATGCGCCTTGGAACTGATTAAACGCGGGCACATTTTGGTGGCCGATGACGTGGTGGAAGTGCAAAGGCGGTGGGGCCGCTTTTTGGTGGGCTCCTGCCCTGAAATGCTCAAGCACTACATGGAAGTGCGGGGCTTGGGGATTTTGGATGTGGAGCTGTTGTTTGGCATTGGCTCTACGTTAGATGAAATGAAGATAGAAATGGAAGTGGTGCTCACGCCGCCGGCCAAGAACATTGACCGCTTGGGCATGGAGCAGAAAACTTCCCAAATTTTAGGGGTGGAAATCCCGTCGCTGACTATCCCGGTTACCCCCGGGCGCAACCTGGCGGTGCTGATAGAAGTGGCGGTGTTAAACCAACAACTCAAAGCGCAGGGTATTTTTTCGGCGAAGGAATTTAGCCAAAAAATGCTTCACCGCATGAACAAAACGGCCAAACGAAATGGAACAAAAGCGTAAACTTTTTATCATCACGGGCATGAGCGGCGCGGGCAAAAGCCAGGCGCTGAAGATCTTTGGCGATTTTGGCTTTTATTGCGTGGACAATTTGCCTTTGGCATTGTTTAAGCAGTTTGCCTCGTACGTCAAAGCGCGCCCGGAGCTGCAGAATGTAGCCCTGGGGGTGGACGTGCGCGAAGGCGAGCGTTTAAAAGAACTGCCCGCTTTGTTGAAAAAATTAACCAAAGGGGATTTCTCCCCCAAGGTGATTTTTTTGGACGCGGCCGATGAGTGTTTGATTCGCCGTTTTTCGGAAACCAAACACAAACACCCCATTCACAAAAAATTGGCCGCAGCCATCGCCCACGAGCATGAATTATTAAAGCCTATCAAGGTGGCGGCCGACAAGGTTATTGACACCACCGATTTAAAATTGGGCGAGTTAAAAGAAAAAATTTCCGCTCTGCTGGAGCTTAAAAAAGAAGGGGAAATGCAGATTTCCGTAGTGTCGTTTGGATTTAAAAACGGCATTATGAAAGAGGCGGACATTGTGATGGATGTTCGCTTTTTGCCCAATCCGTATTACGTCAGAGGATTAAAGACCAAGACCGGGTTGGACAAAGCCGTGCAAGAATATATTTTGTCGTTTAAAGAAACACAAGAATTTGCCGACCGCTTTGCCGAGCTGGTCAAATACTTAATTCCCAAATATATTAAAGAGGGGAAGAGTTATTTGACCATTGCCTTTGGGTGCACCGGGGGCAAGCACCGCAGCGTGTTTATGGCGCACGAACTGGCCGAAACGCTGCGCGCGCAAGGTTTGAGCGCTTCGGAATTTCATAGGGATATAGGACTTTAATTATGGTGAAACTTGTTTTAGTTACGCACGCGCAATTGGCTGCGCATATGTTGCAAACCGCCGCCCAAATTTTGGGCAAGGCCGCAGAGGACGTGCAAACGCTCTCGGTTACCACGTCCAGCTCGGTGGAGCAAGGCGCGCAGGAGCTTAAAAAATTGTTGGCCGGGGCCGAAAACGGCGCCATTGTGCTGACGGATATTTTCGGTGGCAGCGCCACCAACATCGCGCTCACGGCCACCAAGGATTGCCCCAAGTGTTATGTGATTACGGGGCTGAACCTGAGTATGCTGCTGACCGCATTGAACAGCCGCAAAAAATTGGACGCCAAAGAATTGGCCGAAAAGATTGAAGCCGACGGCAAACGCGCGGTGATTAACGCCACGGAGCTGCTGATTAAAGGACTGTAATATGCCGATTGTTTTTGCGCGGGTGGATGACCGATTAATCCATGGCCAAATTGTGCAGGCGTGGTTGCCGGAGCTCAATGTGGACGAGGTGGTCATTCCGTGCCCGCGCGAACGCGAACACCGCGTGAACAAAAATTTGCTGCGTTTGTCTTTGCCGTTTGAGTATGAGCTGACGGTGCTGGAGCCCGCGCGCTGCGTGGGGTATATGCGGCAATCCAAAAAGCGCATTTTTTTGTTGATGGGTTCGCTGCAGGACCTCAGCCCACTGCTGGAGGACGGCTTGCAAATTAAGTCTATCAATATCGGCGGGATGCACTTTAAAGAGGGCGCGCAAAAATTGGCCGATAATGTTTTTTTGGATGCGGCGGATAAAAACACGTTACGCATTTTAAATGATTTGGGCATCGGGGTGGAAACCCGCGCGGTGCCCAGCTCTAAATCCATTTCCTTAAAAGATACGCTTTGCTCATGACGACCAGCTTGATACTGCTTTGTTTATTCGCCGCTTTCTTGGAGCTAGACACCACCTACGCTTTTCAAACCCTGCTGTCCCGCCCGATTATTGCCGGACCGCTGTTTGGGCTGTGGACGGGGGACGTGATGGCCGGCGTGCAAGTGGGCGTCTTTGCCGAGCTGCTGTTTATTGATATCTCTCCGTTGGGGGGCATTATTCCGCCCAGCGGCATTGTGGCCACGGTCATTCCGTTGATTTTATATTCTATGGGCATAGAGCTGTATTTCGGATTTTTCTTTGGTGTGGCGGGTGCGGTGTTGTATGCTTTTTTTGATGCGCTGCTGCGCAAAACCCGCTTTAAATGGTTGGTCTTTTTGGAAAAGAAAATCGGCCGCAATCCCTCGGATATGAAACGTGTCATTGCCGGGGCGTTGCTGCTGCCGTTTTTAATGAGCTTTATTTTTATTTCTTTGCTGGCGTGGATCAGCTCCAATGTAATGTTTGGCGTTTTTGCGTATATTACGCCCCGGATGCATTTTGCGTTTCGGTTGGCGTATGCGGCCGTGCCCTGGATTGGGCTGGCCACGCTCATCCCCGCATTGCGTTTAAAGGTGAGGTAAAAAATGTTGCCTTTTTGGTTGCGCATGAATATGTTTATCCGCTCCTTCTTTTTGCAGGCCGGGTGGAACTATGTCAAATACCAAAACATCGGCTTTGCTTTTGTGATGTTGCCTTTTTTGCGTCGGTTGTACCGCCAAGACAAAGACGCTTTGCCCACCGTGTTGCAGCGGTACCTGGAGGCGTTTAATACGCACCCGGTGATGGCTTCGTTTTGCTTTGGCGCCATGGCCCGGCAAGAGGAAACCGTGGCCACCGCTCAAAGCGTAACGGATTACAAAGAGCAGGTGATTGAATGGTTGGGCACGCGCCGGGGGTTGTCTATTACCGCGGCTTCTATCGGGGACCGTTTGTTTTGGGGGACGCTCAAACCGCTGACATTGCTGCTGGCCGTTTTTATTTGGATGTTGCTGGGGATTAATTTCTTTGAAACAGCCCAGTTGGACAACCCACCTTTGTTGTATGTGTTTTCGGCGTGCGTGGCGGCTTTTGTGGTATACAACAGCGTGGCGTTTTTTGTGCGTTGGCAAGGCTTGCGTTTGGGATATGAATGCGACGAAAAATCCTGCTTTGGGCTCACGCGTTTTGACTGGAATCGCACCATTTACAATGCCAAGCGTTTGGGCATTGTGTTTGCCGCGGGGCTGATTTTATTTGGCGTGTACCGCTATTTTAAAGGCGTGCAAGTGGATGTGGATTTCATGGCGCGCGCCATGCTGGTGCTGTTTTTTGTCATTATTTCTTTTGTTACGCGCCGTCTGCGCATCCCCAATGTGTATTTGTATCTGACGGCTGTCGTTGTTTTTAATATCGTATGTTTATTTTAAGAGGACTATTTTGTGATTACGGCAGATGTTAAAATCATCAACCATTTAGGGCTGCATGCCCGCCCGGCTTGCCGCTTGGCACAGACGGCCGCCCAGTTTGAATGTGATATCAAAATAGCCAAGGGCCCGGTGGAAATCAACGCCAAAAGCATCATGGGTGTGATGATGTTGGCGGCGGAATACGGCTCCACGCTGCGCCTGACCTTTGACGGCAAGGATGAGCAAGCCGCCAGCCAAACCATTACCGGTTTGTTTACCAATAAATTTGATGAGGATTTTTAAATGTTTGTAATTAAAGGCGTTTCTGCCAGCCCCGGCGTGGCCATTGGCCCGGCGGTGCTGTTGCCTACGGCGGATTTTGCCGTAACCAAACAACATGTAGAAGCTACCGAGGTCAAGGCGGAAATTGTAAAATTTCATCACGCCTTAGACAAAACCCTGCACGATTTGGACGAATGTGAAAACAAGCTGCGCGCCACCTTGGGCGGCGAGTATGCTAGCTTGATGTCTATGCACAAGATGATTTTGCAAGACCCGATGATGAAGGACGCGGCCATTGCCAAAATCAAAAATGAACACATGTCGGCCCAGGCGGCCATTTTCCACACCTTGCAGGAGTTGGCGGCGTCTTTTGATAAGCTGGAAGACAACTTTTTTAAAGAGCGGCGCAATGATATTTTTGACGTGGGCAAGCGCTTGGTAGGCAACTTGGCCGAGGCAAAAGGAGAGTTCCTCTCTTCTATTCGCCGCCCGTCGGTGTTGATTGCACACGATTTGTTTCCTTCCGACACCATTAACCTGCAGGAAAACCAAATCATTGGTTTCTGCACGGATTTGGGGGGCAAGACCAGCCATACCGCCATTTTGGCGCAGAGCTTAAAGCTGCCCGCGGTGGTGGGGCTTTCCAGCGCGGCGCGCCAAGTGCGCGACGGAGACACCGTCATTGTGGACGGGGAAAACGGCCTGCTGATTTTGTGTCCGGACCGCTACACCTTGGCCCGGTACAAAAAAATCCAGCGCGAGATTAAAAAGGCCGAGTCCCTGCTGCAAACCATTAACCATTTGCCCACGGTTACTTCTGACGGGAAGAACTTTAAATTAATGGTGAATTTTGACCCGCGCACCGATACCAAAGAAAACAAGAAACTCATCACGGACGGTTTGGGGTTGCTGCGCACGGAATTTCTGTATTTAAATATCCCGCAGCCGCCGTCTGAAATGGACCAATACCAGACCTATCTCTCCACGGCGAAAAAATTTGATATGCGTCCCGTGGTCATCCGCCTGGCGGACTTGGGCGCGGACAAGCTGCCCGACTTTCCGCTGGATGAATTTGATAAGGACAACAACCCTTTCATGGGGTGTCGCGGCATCCGCCTGCTGCTTAAAAACCCGGAGCTGCTGCATACGCAGCTGCGCGCTATCGTGCGCACCGCGTGCGAAGTTCCGGCGCAAATCAAGGTGCTTATTCCTATGGTGTCTGCTGCCGAGGAAGTGCGGCACGTACGCGAAGCCTTGGATAAAGCCCTGCAGGAATTTGAAAAAGAAGGCAAAAGACCTTTGAACAAAATCGCTTTGGGCGCGATGATTGAGGTGCCCTCGGCGGCCATTGCATTAGACGGCATGATTGGGCTGATGGATTTCCTTTCCATCGGCACCAATGACTTGATACAATATTTAATTGCGGTGGACCGCGTCAACCCCGAGGTGGCTCATATGTACGATCCCTGCCACCCGGCGGTATTGCGCACCATTCACCAAATTATCCAAACGGCCCACCAACGCGGCAAGGCCGTGAGCATTTGTGGGGAAATCGCCAGTGATGTAAAGATGATCCCCATGTTGCTGGGGCTGGGGGTAGACACCCTGTCCGTGCCGCCGCGGATGTTTTTACGTATTAAAAATAGAATAAGGAACTTAAACTTTGAGTCCTGCTCCGACAATGCCCAAGCCGCTTTATTGGCGGCCACTTCGGAAGACATACGAAGTTTGATTGAAGAAGAAAACCAAGATGAAGATTCGTAATTTTTCTATCGTGGCTCATATTGACCACGGCAAGACCACCCTTTCTGACCGCATTTTAGAAGATACCGGCACCGTGCCCAAGCGCAAAATGCAGGCCCAGCTGTTGGACGGTATGGACCTGGAGCGCGAGCGGGGCATTACCATTAAAGCCAAAGCGGTGCGCATTCAATACAAAGATTATATTTTAAACCTCATTGACACACCGGGACACGTGGATTTTTCTTACGAAGTGGCCCGCTCCCTGCGCGCCTGCGAAGGGGTGCTGCTGCTGGTGGATGCCTCGCAAGGGGTGGAAGCGCAAACGGTGGCGCATGCGCATTTGGCGCAAAGCTTGGGGCTGAAGATTATCCCCGTAATGAACAAGGTAGACCTTTCCCAGTCCGACGCGGACGCTTCCGAAGAGCAATTATGGGATATTTTAAAAGAACCCGTGGAAGCCGAACGCGTCAGCGCCAAGACCGGCATGGGGATTGAACATTTGTTGGACCGCATTGTAACGGACATTCCCGCCCCGCAGGGCGATCCCAAGGCGCCGCTGCGCGCACTGATTTTTGATTCGTTTTATGACCCGTTCCGCGGCGTGATTATGTATGTACGCATTGTGGACGGCACGGTAAAGGCCGGACAGAACATCCGCTTTATGGCTTCCGGCGCCAGCTACAAGGTGGAAGAAGTGGGTTTTATGACCCCTAAACAACTGCACAAGGCTCCGTCGCTGAGTGTGGGTGAGGTGGGTTATTTGGTGGCTGGGATTAAAGATATTCACCAGGTTAAAGTGGGCGATACGGTGACGCTGTCTGACAATCCGGCCAAAACGCCGCTGCCGGGGTATGCCGACGCCAAGCCGGTGGTGTTTGCCAGTATTTTCCCGGTGGAGACGACGGATTTCCCCCTGCTGCGCACCGCGCTGGAAAAATTGAATTTGTCTGATTCTTCGTTCCATTACCAAAGTGAAACTTCCAAGGCCTTGGGCTTTGGGTTCCGCTTGGGGTTCATGGGTATTTTGCACATAGAAATTGTGAAGGAGCGTTTGGAGCGGGAATTTAATCTGTCTTTGATTGCCACTGCGCCCAACGTGGTGTATCATGTTAAATTTACTCCGCGCAAAAATCACCCGCAGGAGCTGGCCGCCTTGCCGGATGCGCCGGATGATCCGGGGTATAAAATTATTGATAACCCGGCCAATTTCCCGCCGCACGGGGATATTATTGACATCAAAGAGCCCGTCATCCATATCACCATTGTGACCCCGGTGGAATTTATGGACGGCGTGATGACGCTGCTGAAAGAAAAACGCGGTACCTTTATGAATATGGACCACTTGTCTAACCAGCGCGTTATTATCAAGTATGAAATGCCCATGGGCGAAATGGTGATTGATTTCTACAATAAGCTCAAGTCCGTGTCCAAAGGGTACGCCTCATTTGACTATGAGGTGGCGGGCTTCCGCAGCGCGGATGTGGTGCTAATGGAAATTTTGTTGCACGGTACGCCGGTGGACGCTTTGTCGGTGGTGGTGCACAAAGACAAAGCCCAAACCCAAGGCCGCGCCCTATGCGCCAAGCTCAAGGAGCTAATCGGCCGGCAACAGTTTGAGGTGGCCGTGCAGGCCGCTATTAATGGCAAGGTCATCGCGCGCGAGACTATTCCGGCCTACCGCAAAGACGTCATCGCCAAGTGCTACGGCGGTGACATTACCCGCAAACGCAAACTGCTGGAAAAGCAGAAAGAGGGTAAAAAGCGCATGAAGAGCATCGGCAGTTTGAACATTCCGCAAGAAGCTTTCGTAGCCATGCTAAAAATTGACGAAGAATAAAATAAACCCCCAGGAGAAATTCTCCCGGGGGTATTTGCAGAAAGAAAATCCTGCTCACGCCGTAACGCGAGCAACAACGAATAAATGGTTTTTGGGAAGAAAAATGGTGCCCAGTATAGGATTTGAACCTATGACCTTTCCCATGTCAAGGGAACGCGCTACCCCTGCGCCAACTGGGCGTAAATCGGTGTGACTACTCATCTATTATAGCAAATAACCCGCCGGAAAGGAAAACTTTGTTTTCTACATTGGGGAAATTGCCGGGGTATGGGGCCGCTTTAGGCGCTTTTGGCGCGGCGGGCCGCATGGCGCCGGCGCAGTTCGGCATGGCGCCGCCGAAAAATATCCAGCTTGGTATAGCGCAACATCAAGCAGAAATCAATCAGCACCATCACAAAGTTGAGCACATACAGCCAAAACACCCAGTCAAAGCTGTATAAAATCTTGTGAATCATTCCGCACACATAAGCAAACTCAATGGTGCCCATAAACAGAAAGCTCTTTCCGGCCGCGGTGCGGCTTTTTAACGAGCGGTAAATATTAAACGGCCAGGCCAAGCCAAAGCCCAACATCATCAACGCTTCAAAAATACTCATACTCCCTCCGAAATAAAAACCCCGCTCCGTAGTATCGGGCGGGGCTGCTTAGATATATTATACTTCTTTGGCTAGCCGTTATTCAAAACTCCAGGCATTGTTACCCAAGGTGTTTTCTGCAAACTCCAACAGTGAGCGGTGCACCAAAATGGACTTGCCCGTGCGAATGCGGTGTATTTTGCCGGGCTCAGCCTTAGAGGGCACCTCTAGGTAAACCTGCGTTACCCCTTTGGCTGCGTCCAAGAGCATTTTTAATTTGCGTAAATTTTCCGCCGGGTAATCCGCCGTCAGGTGGATGGTCAGCTTTTTGGCCATATTGCTGATCAGGTCGGTGACGCTGCCCACATCTTGCAGGTTGATTTCCACCCGGGCGCTTTCATCATCCACGCGTACATCGCCGGAGAAGAACAGCACGGCGTTGGGGGCCACCTTGTGCGCCACCTCTTTCCACGCGCGCGAGAACGCATTGACCAAAATAGAGCCCGTGCAATCCTCAATCACAAACTGCGCCCATTCTTCTTTGCGTTTGTTTTGGCGTTTTTTCAGACGGGTGACGATGCCTACTACATTTAAACGGCCGGAGGCCTTGCCGTCTAAAATATCGCGTATGGCCACACAGTTAAGGCGGGGCAGATAGTTTTGGTATTTGGCAATGGGGTGCCCGCTAAAATAAATACCCATGACCTCTTTTTCATAACCCAGCAGTTCACTTTGCGTCAGCGGAGCCACCGGTTTGACTTCGGCCTTTTTAAAGCTCATCACGCTGGAGAGGTCGTCGCCAAACAAGCTGACGGTTTGGTTTTCCTTTTCTTTGGCCACCAAGTGCGCCGTTTCCAAGGCTTGGTCCAGCTGGCTGAGCAGCGTAGCGCGGGCCTGCTTGGGGTCGGTGTCGGGCATTAGGCAATCCAGTGCTCCGGCCTTGGTCAAGCTTTCCAGCGCCTTGCGGTTGGCTTGGGACAAATCAATGCGCGCACACAGATCATCTAAAGAATCAAAGGGTTTTTCCGCAGCGGCCTTGGCAATGGAAATGCACGCTTCGGCCCCGGCGTTTTTGACGGCTTCCAGCGCATAGCGGATGTATTGCTTGCCGTCTTTTTCTTCTACGGAAAATTCCGGCTGGCTCTTGTTGACGTCCGGCGGCAACACGCCAAAGCCCAAGCGTTTGGATTCCTCTAAATAGGTGGCGATTTTGTTTTCTTTGTCGTCGGCGCCGATGGCATTGTGGCCGATTTCGTTGGTCAGCGCGGCGCACATAAATTCAATGGGATAGTTAGCCTTTAAGTACGCCGTCTGATATGACACCAAGGCATACGCATAAGAGTGGGATTTGTTAAAACCGTATCCGGCAAAGGCCTTCATCTGCTCGTAAATGTGGGTGGCGATTTTTTCGGAAATGTGGTGCGCTTGGGCTCCTTCCACAAATTTTTTACCGAACTTCTCCATGACCTCAATTTTCTTTTTCCCCATGGCCTTGCGCAGCGTATCGGCCTCGCCGGGGGTAAAGCCGCCCAGCGTCTTGGAGATTTGCATAATTTGCTCCTGATACACCATGCAACCGTAGGTGTCTTTGAGCACTTCTTCCAACAAAGGGGTTTCGTAGGTGATTTTTTCTTGGCCGTTTTTGCGCCGCACGAACATATCCATCATGCCTGATTCCATCGGCCCCGGGCGGTACAAAGCCACCAAGGCTGACACATCGCCAAATTGCGTAGGCTGCAGCTTTTTAATCAGGTCGCGCATGCCGCCGCTTTCCAGCTGAAAGATCCCCAAGGTCTGGCAGGCGCAGAGCAGGTCGTAGGTTTTTTTGTCGTCTAAGGGAATGTCATTAATGTCAAAATCTTTGTTGTGGCGTGCACGGATGAGCTTTTCGGCATTGTCAATCACCGTCAAGGTGCGCAGGCCCAAGAAGTCCATTTTGAGCAGCCCCAAATTGGAGCAGGGTTCCCCTTCAAACTGGGTGGTAATGGCGTCGCGCGCGCCGCGGGCCAACGGCACATAGTGCGACACGGATTCCTTGGTAATCAATACCCCGGCCGCGTGAATGCCGGTATGGCGTTTAAGGCCTTCAATTTTGCGGGCCATATCAAACAAGCGCTTGGAGGTGGGATTATTGGCCACTTCGGTTTGCAACTCTTTGATATCGGCCAAGGCGCCGTCCAAAGTAATTTTGGGGTCGTTGGGAATCATCTTGGCCACGCGGTTGGTTTCGCTGACGCTGATCCCCATCACGCGGGCCACGTCGCGCACGGCCAGTTTGGCTTTCATGGTACCAAAGGTAATGATCTGCGCCACTTTGTCGGCCCCGTATTTTTGGCGCACATAGTCTATGACGCGCTCGCGCCCGGTGTCAGACATGTCAATATCCAAGTCCGGCATGCTGACGCGGTCCGGGTTCAAAAAGCGCTCAAACAGCAGCTTGCTCTTAATGGGGTCTACGCGGGTAATGTCTAAGCTGTAGGCCACGATGCTGCCCGCCCCGCTGCCGCGGCCCGGCCCAATGGGGATGCCGTTTTGGCGGGCCCAATGGATAAAATCTTGCACGATGAGGAAGTAACAGTCAAACCCCATGGTGATGATGACTTCAAATTCATATTCCAATTGCTTGAGATATTCCGGCGGTACGTGGCCGTGCATTTTGCGGTTGAGCCCCTCGCGGCAGAGTGCCTTAAAATATTCGGCGGAATTGGGGTATTGGGGCGGAATGTCAAAATTAGGCAAGATGAACCCGTGCTTGGGAAATTCCAAATTGCACTTTTCGGCCACTTCCAGCGTATTGGTCAAAGATTCGGGCGTATGGGCAAACAACTCATACATCTCATCGGGTGACTTGAAGTACAGCTCGTGCGTGGTCATTTTCAGACGTTTGGGGTCGTCTAAGGTTTTGCCGGTGGAAATGCACAGGTTCACGTCATGCGCTTCCCAGTCTTCTTTTTTTTCGTAGTGGCAGTCGTTGGTGGCCACGGTTTTGATATCTAGTTTTTTGGCAATTTCCTTTAAAATCGGCAGGGCCATTTGCTCCTCACGGATATTGTGGTCCATGAGCTCTATGTAATAGTTGCCCTTGCCCATGATATCTTGGTATTCCTGGGCTAAAGCGCAAGCCTTTTCAAAGGGGGCGGTCAAGGCGTCTTGGGCCAAAAAACCCTTTAAGCAACCCGAAAGCGCAATCAACCCCTCTGAATATTTGGCCAAAATTTCTTTGTCAATGCGCGGATGATAATAAAACCCGTCCACCCACGCCAACGAGTTGAGCTGCATTAAATTCAGATAACCTTGGTGATTTTTGGCCAGCAAGGTCAAATGCCCGGTGCGGGATTTGTCTTTGTTGGTATATTTTCCGTCGGTGATGTACATCTCACACCCGACGATAGGCTTGAGCCCGGCGGCCCGGGCCGAGTCATAAAAATCCAAGGCGCCATAGAGGTTGCCGTGGTCCGTCAGGGCCATGGCTTTGATACCGCTTTCGGCCAGCCCGCGCAAAAAGCGCGACGGCTTGTGGTGCTCGGAAATGCGCAACATCCCGTCCAGCAGGGAATATTCCGAATGGTTGTGTAAATGTATAAACTCTTTCATAGTCAGGCCGAAACGCGGCAAATTTTATAAGATAGGGATATGTCCCATTATAGTAAATTAAAAGAAACCCGGGTGTCCAGCCAGCCGCTGTATAAGGGGGTGGTGGGGTTTAATAAAGACATCGTGCGCCTGATCAACGGGCGCGAAACCAGCCGCGTGTATTTGGTGCATCGCGGCGCCAGCGCCATTGTGCCGGTGGAAGACGGCCAGGTGTACTTGGTGCAACAGTATCGCTATCCCATTGGCCGCACCACGTGGGAAATTCCCGCGGGCAAGCGTGAGGAAGGGCAAACGCCGATTGCTTGCGCCCGCGCAGAGCTTAAGCAGGAAACGGGTTTGCGCGCCCGGTATTGGAAAAAGCTGACCGCGTTTAACCCCAGCAGCGCTTTTTCATCGGAAACTTTGCACATTTATTTGGCCACCGGGTTGACCCGCGGGGCCGATTGTCCGGACGCGGATGAATTTTTAAACGTCAAAAAATTCCCGCTGGAAAAGGTATATGAGATGATTTACAGCGGCAAAATTGCCGACGCCAAAACCATTATCGGCATGCTGCTGTATAAAGAGCTGCAAAAATAAAGTGTTTTTCCCAAACAAAAACCCCGCTTTTCAGCGGGGTTTTTTGATAGACGGAAAGTTTATTGAGCAATGGCTTTCCATTCGGCCAATTCCGCTTTGGCGTTCTTTTTGGCGGTTTTGGCGTCTTGTTTGACTTGGGTCTTTTTGGCTTTCAAGGCTTTTTTGTTGGCTTCGGCTTTTTCCTTGGCGGCTTTCTTATTAGCTTCGGATTTGGCTTTGTTGGCCTGGGCTTTGGCTTTATAATCTTTTTTGGCTTGGGCCGCTTTTTCTTTGGCGGAAGCTTTTTGGTTCTTCAAATTGCTCTTGGCGTCCGTTTCCACTTGTTTGTACTGTTTTTTAATGGAATCGGCTTTTTCCTTAGCGGCTTTTTTATCGGCTTCGGAAGAAGCTTTCTTTTGCGCTTTGGTGTCTTTCCATTGTTTTTTAGCGTTCTTGACCGAGGTCTTGGCGCATTCATTGGCGCAGACGGCGTCGCCGGCGGCGCAGTTGCAGGTGGTCGCGGCAGCGGCACCGCAAGCCAACGCAAACACAAAAGCGAAGGTTAATGCTAGTTTGTTCATGTTTTTCTCCTTTAAGATAAACTGCATATCTTATTTTAACAAAATAAGCCGGCCCACAGGAAATGAAAAAAATGAACTAGAGCGGCTTCTAGCTCTTTTTGGGCGGGCGGCCGGGGGCGTTTTTTGGTAAAATGAAAATATGGAAATTTCCTTGTTGACTAAAATCCTGCTGACCATTGTGGTGCTCAACCTGTTGGTGTGGCCGTTGGCCTCTAAATGGGTGGAAAACCACTTGGAGCTGTTTTTGTTGGCGGTGGGCGCCGTGGCGGTAACGATTATTGGCGGTTGGAACAAAAATTTTGTGTACGAAACGCTCAACTCTCCCGTCAATGTGGCCTTTATCGTGCTGGTGGTCAGCGTGATTTTCAATTACTATTCCCGTTACATTTTCCGCGTTTTATTTATTTTATTTCGGTATTTGGAGCCCCGCTATAGCTTTGCCATTTTGGTATTTTTGTTGGGGATTACCTCCAGCATTTTTAGTGTCACCGTGGCCGCGTTGGTGTTGGCCGAAGTGTTGCAGGTGGTCAACTTAGAGCGCGAGCAAACCGTCAAGGTGACCGTGTATGCGTGTTATGCCATTGGGCTGGGTGCTATTTTGCTGCCGTTGGCCGAGCCGCTGGGGTTGGTAATTTACAATGAACTGGCCGCCGGACCGTACAAGGCCGATTTCTTCTTTGTGCTGCGGCATTTCTTCGGTTGGATTATGCCCGGCATTTTGCTCATGTCCTTTGCAGCGGGGTATACTGTGCGCCATGCCAATACGCAGGTGCAACTGCACATTCGCGAGGACAAAGAAGATTATAAATCCATGCTGCGCCGCACCTGGCACATTTATCTGTTTGTGGCGGCCTTGAGCTTAATCAGCACGGGCTTGCGTCCGTTTGCGCAAAGCACGATTGCCCATTTGAGCGGCAAGATTTTGTTCTGGGCCAACTCCGTCTCCGTCATTATTGATAACGCCACCCTGGCAGCCATAGAGGTCACTCCGTCCGTCACGACGGACAACCTGATGTACATGGTCATCGGTTTGGCGGCCTTTGGCAGTATGTTGGTGCAGGGCAATTTGCCCAATATCGTTGCGGCGGAAAAGTTAAACATCAAAAGCCGCGAGTGGGCCCGCGTGGCCGTGCCGGCCGGCGTGGTGCTGATGTGCGGTTATTTTGTGGCCTTATGGATCAAGCTGTAGTCTCTTGCCTTATTTCCCTTCCGAAAAATCTTGTTTGACAGGTTTTATTTCGCTTATTATAATAGAAGAATAAGCCGTCCTGATGATTCACTGTTTTTTTAGATAGACCCGTTCGCGCACCCGCTGCGCGCGGGCTTGCCGTACCCGAAGCACAACTTTGAGTAGCAAATCTTAAACAGGAGACACCATGACAGAAAAGTTCGCCCCCGTGGATAAAATCCTCAAACAGCAGGGTTGCGACCCCGCTAAGCTGATTCCCATCCTGCAGCAAGTACAAGACCTTTACCGCTATCTGCCCGAAGACGTGATGCGGCACATTGCGGACAAACTGGAAATTTCCCCCGCCAAAGTGTTTGGCGTGGCGACGTTTTTTGCGCATTTTGCCATTACGCCCAAAGGCAAGCACATCATCAAGGTGTGCAACGGTACGGCTTGCCACGTAAAGGGCTCTTCCTTTGTGATTAACACCGTCAAAGACAAACTTAAACTCAAAGACGGCCAAGACACCACCGAAGACGGCTTGTTTACCTTGGAATGCGTCTCCTGCTTGGGGGCGTGCGGGTTGGCCCCGGTCATGGTGCTGGACGAAACCGTGCACGGGCAAATCACCCCGGCACAAGCGGTCAAACTCATTGATGATATCATCGCGGCGGAGGCCAAAAATGCCCAATAAAACCATTGAACAAATTGCCAAGGAATACAATGACGCGTATAAAAAAATTACCGGCCGCGTGACCATTTGCGGCGGAACGGGCTGTATTGCCGGCGGCAGTATGAAAGTATATGACGCTTTCCAAAAGGAATTGGAAAAGCATCAGGTGGGCTACTGCCTCAATATCACCAAAGGCTGCCACGAAAATTATATCAGCATGAGCGGTTGCCGCGGCTTCTGCGCCGCCGGGCCGCTGGTCAGCGTCAACGATGTGTTTTATACGCATGTCAAACCCGAAGATGTACCTGAAATCGTAGAGAAAACCATTTTAAAAGGCGAAGTGGTGGATAGGCTTTTATACACCGACCCCAACAGCCACAAGCATTGCAAAACCACTGCGGAAATTCCGTTTTATTCCCAGCAAGAGCGCATTTTGCTGCACGACTGCGGACGCATCAATCCCGAAGACATTACCGAATACATTGCCCACGGCGGCTACGCCCAAGCCCAGCGTGCCTACACACAGATGACCGACGAGCAAGTCTGCAAAGAAATCACCGAGTCGGGCCTGCGCGGCCGCGGCGGCGGTGGGTTTCCCACGGGCAAGAAATGGGAACTGACCCGCATTGAAAAGGGGCCGAAAAAATACGTCATCTGCAATGCCGACGAGGGCGACCCCGGCGCTTTTATGGACCGCAGCGTCATGGAGGGCAACCCCAATGCCGTCATTGAAGGCATGATGATTGCCGCGCGCGCCATCGGTGCCGACGAGGGCTATATCTATGTGCGTATGGAATACCCCCTGGCCGTGCAACGCATGCGCACCGCGATTGGGCAGGCCGAGAAACTTGGGTTGCTGGGCAAAAATATTTTCGGTTCCGGCAAAGATTTTGACATCCATGTAATGGAAGGAGCCGGGGCCTTTGTCTGCGGCGAAGAGACCGCGCTCATTGCCTCGGTGGAAGGTAAACGCGGTATGCCCAATGTCAAACCGCCCTTCCCCAGCCAGAAAGGGTTGTTTGGCAAGCCGACCGTGATTAACAATGTGGAAACCTTGGCCACTATCGCCAAGATTATGGAAATGGGTGCCAAAGAATTTAAGAAAATCGGCACCTTGACCAGCCCGGGCACCAAGACCTTTGCCGTCACGGGACACATTGCCAACACCGGCCTGGTGGAAGTGCCCATGGGCACTACGCTGCGCCAAGTGATTGACGACGTGGCCGGCGGTACCACCAACGACGACGGCACCGTTAATAAAAAAGCTTTTAAAGCTGCGCAAATCGGCGGGCCTTCGGGCGGCTGCTTGACCAAGGAACATTTGGACTTGCCGCTGGATTTTGACTCGCTCAAAGGCGCGGGCGCCATGGTGGGCTCGGGCGGTTTGGTGGTCATGAACGACAAGACCTGCATGGTCAATGTGGCGCGGTTTTTCTTGGAATTTACGCAACGCGAATCCTGCGGCAAATGCGTACCCTGCCGCGAAGGGACCGAGCAGATGTTAACCATGCTCAACGATATTGTGGAAGGCCGCGCGACCTTAAAGACCTTGGAAAATTTGGAAGACTTGGCCAAGGCTGTGCAAAAGGCTTCGCTGTGCGCCTTGGGCAAGACGGCCCCCAACCCGGTGCTGTCCACGCTCAAACACTTTAAGGACGAGTACTTGGCCCACGTGGTGGAAAAACGCTGCCCCGCGGGCGTGTGCAAAGCATTGGCCCGCTTTGAAATTGTCCCCGCCAAATGCAAGGGCTGCGGCATGTGCAAGCGCGCCTGCCCCGTGCAGGCTATCTCGGGCGAAGTGGGCAAGCCTCATCACATTGACCCCAAGAAATGTATCAAATGCGGCGGCTGCAAGAGCACCTGCAAATTTGGCGCGGTGGTAACCGGAGCCTAAGGGAGAGCACACTATGGAAAATAAAGAACAAGGCTTTGTAACCATTGAAGGAAAGAGAATTGCCATCCAGGGCGAGAAAAATCTGTTAGAACTGGTGCGTAAAGCGGGTTTTAACATTGTTACCTTCTGCTACCACCCGGAGCTGGCCGTGTACGGCGCGTGCCGCTTGTGCTTGGTGGAAATTGAGGGCATGGGCATTTTGGCTTCTTGCACCGTCACACCCAAAGACGGCATGAAAGTGCGCGTGAACAGCGACGAAATCCGCAAACTGCGCCGCATTAACTTGGAGCTGTTGCTTTCCTCGGGCAATCACGACTGCACGCTGTGCAGTAAATCCAACAACTGCAAATTGCAGAAACTGGCCAAGGATATGGACGTCACGGAAATCCGCTTTAAATCCAAAAAGTTGGACAGCCACAAAGACGCCACTTCCGCCGCCTTGGTGCGGGACCACAGCAAATGTATTTTGTGCGGCAATTGCGTGCGCATTTGCAACGAGGTGCAAGGCATCGGCGCCATTGATTTTGCCTTCCGCGGGTTTAAATCCAAAATTGCTACCGCCTTTAACAAAGAGCTGGGGGAAAGCCATGAATGCGTGTCCTGCGGGCAGTGCGCCCGCGTCTGCCCGACGGGGGCCTTGATGCCCAATTCCTCTGAGATTGAAGAGGTGTTCAAAGCCATCAACAACCCGCAAAAAAAGGTGGCCGTGCATATTGCCCCGGCGGTGCGCGTGGGTTTGGGCGAAATCTTTGGCCTGCCCCCCGGCGAACCGGTGGACGGCAAAATTGCCACCGCATTGCGCATGTTGGGCTTTGACTATGTGTACGATACGGCCTTCGCGGCGGACCTGACCATTTTAGAAGAAGCGACGGAATTTTTAAACCGCTTCAAAAAGGGCACCAATCTGCCGCAGCTGACCAGCTGCTGCCCGGCGTGGGTCAATTATGTGGAGAAATTCGCTCCGGAGTTTATCCCCAATTTGTCCACGGCGCGTTCGCCCATGCAAATGATGGGCCCCGTGCTCAAAGCCGATTTTGAAAACAAAGGCGGCAAGCGTGAGGACTTGGTGGTGGTGGCCGTGATGCCGTGCTCGGCCAAAAAGTCCGAGGCCAAACGCGGCGAATTCTACGTCAACGGCAACCCGGACACGGACTATGTGGTCACTACGGTCGGTTTGGCCCGGATGATTAAAGAGGCCGGCATTGACTTTGTAAACTTGGAAAACGAATGGTTTGATATGCCCTTTGGCACCAAGACGGGCGCCGGCGTGATTTTTGGCGCGTCCGGCGGTGTGATGGAGGCAGCGCTGCGCTATGCACTGGCCGAGCTGGACCCGGACAATGCCCGCAGCGTCAAGTTTACCAGTTTGCGCGAAAGCAAAGTGTTTAAGGAAAAGACGGTCACCGTCGGGGATGCTAAAATCCGTGTGGCGGTGGTCAGCGGACTGAAAAACGCGCGCAAATTGCTCAACGACATCAAATCCGGCAAAGAGCACTACGACTTTATTGAAGTGATGTCTTGCCAAGGCGGATGTGTGGCCGGGGCGGGCCAGCCGCAGTTTGAGGGCTGGGCCTTACGCAAAACCCGTGCCGAGGGCTTGTATAAAGAAGACACGGAGCTGGCCTATAAATCCCAAGACAACAGCGGCGTGCAAGCCCTGTACGGCAAAATCTTGGATAAGATTGGCGGTCCGGTGGCGCACGAGCTGTTGCATACGCATTATCGGTCTAAGAAGTACCAAGATTAAATGCGGTAAAATAAATCCATTGAAATATGGGGCCGGCCTTTGGGCTGGCCCCGTGTTTATGTCCTTTTCTCCGTGGCAGAAAAGGACCAAAAGGCCACCGCGGAATATCTTACTTTTCTCCGGGGCAGAAAAGTAGGCAAAAGGCCGCCGCGAATGGATGTCCTTTTCTCTAGGGCAGAAAAGGACCAAAAGGCCCCGCGTGCCTGCGGAGCATAAAAAATAAAATTTTCTTTATTCCGCCTTTAACTCGCCGCTTTATAGCGGCTCAGACAAAAGGCGGATTTTTGAATGAAATTTTATTTTTTATAAACGCTCCGATGGCCGCTGTGTGAACGGCGGAACAGCGTAACTGCGCAACAACGGAATCCCCTTGTAGTTATCCAATAAGGTCATCCCCGAGGGTTTCAGTCGGGGATCTTCGTCTTACTAAGTAAAATAAGGAAAAGGCCACTTTTATGTAAATATCAGCGGAAGATTCCCGACAACGACATTCGGGAATGACACTTCATTTAATAACGACTTTGCCGTTAAATCAAATAAGGGGTCATCCTGAAAGGTTGTAGTTCAGGATCTTCTATTTTTCCAGTAGTGGTCGTTGCCTTTATTAAATAAACAACGGGGAAAATGGAAGATGCTGAGCAGAGACACCTCAGCATGACAGCATTTTATGAACGGCGAAAGCGGTTGAGATCCCCGATAGAAGCATTCGGGGATGACGACGTTTTATGAAAGACCCTTTCCTCTTTTGCCGTCACCCTGGAAGGTAGTAGTCCAGGGTCCGTTGTTATGAAAATAAGGAACACGACAGATCCTGGACTAAGACTCTCCAGCATGACTTATGTGATGAATGCCATTTTACAATGACTTTATTCCCCCACTTTCTGTTGCCTTTGTCGTTGTCCATGCCGTCATTCCCGAAGGTCGTTATCGGGAATCTCAGCCTTATTGCAGTTCATCTTTTGCTGTTAATAAAACAAGGGGTCATCCTGAAAGTTTGTTGTTCAGGATCTTCCATTTTTCTAGTAGTTGTCGTTGTCTTTGTTGAATGAACAACGGGGAAAATGGAAGATGCTGAGCAGAGACACCTCAGCATGACTCTGATTTATATTTTTTTGTTTTGTCGTCGTAGAAGTTGGCACCCACCTCTAAAAAGCTTGCACAATGTTTTTTTTTTGATAAATTTTGCGTATAGGCAAAATTTATCAAAAAAGGAACCCCACTATGAAAAACTTCTCTACGGGCCGTTTAGGCGGTTTATTTAATGTCGTCATCCCCGAATGCTTCTATCGGGGATCTCAGCCTCTTACAAACACGACGAGATTCCCGATAACGACCTTCGGGAATGACGTAGGGAGAGGACATATAGGCGGCTTTACGCTCATTGAATTATTAGTCGTTGTTCTCATCATCGGCATACTTGCGGCCGTTGCTTTGCCTCAGTATCAATATGCGGTGGAGCGGGCGCGGCTGTCAGAAGCGTTTATCTTAAGCAAACACCTCAAGGACGCGGAGGAAGTGTACCACATGGCAAACGGTGTCTACACCAACTCTTTTGAGGAGTTGGGGGTGCAAATCCCCTCGGGCTATCGGGCGGGACAAGATGGGGAACAGCCCATTTGGAATAAAACGCCTTTCAATATTAGTTTGTTGCAGGACACGGATCGTGTTTTGGTTACGATGGCTAAAAATGGATCTTATTTATCTTTGACCCATTACCTAGACAGTTTAGGCGGAGGAAGAGTGTGTTGCTCCTATGCCGCTTCCAATTATAAGGCAGACCGCTTGTGCCAAAGTTTGGGCGGCACGGCCGCGCAAGCCCGATGCAATGGTGCTTGCCGCTGCTTTACCATTCCCTAAACACAGACGGGCGAATATTAACGGTAGCGGGTGGACTTTTTTCCGCCGTCGTAGGCATAGCCCAAGCGGTGGCGGATGAGTTCTTCGGCTAAGTTTTGCCCTTGGGCATTTTTGACCGTGCAGAGCAGACGGAAATATTTATCCCGCCCGCAGTCACTAAGAGAAATCGGCTCTTGCTGCAAAAAATCTTTGGTGAACGCCTTGGCTTTTTGGGCCAGGCGTTTTTCTTTTTTAGTTTTGCCTTTGATTTCCGGGCAGTCCACCCCGCGTACGCGCACGGGCACCTTTTCACAATACACCGCTAGGGAGCAGTTTAGATTGATTTTAAAAGTGTCTCCGTCATAGACTGAGGCGACGGACACATTTTGCAAGGCGCTTTCCTCGGGCAGTTGCCCGTCGGTCGGCACGGGCTTGCCGTTTTGTTGCAAGATAGCCAACGCCGCCGCAGCCAGCAGCATGGCCCAAAGCGGCGTGGTTTTCCGGGCAGAGGTTTTGCGTCTGCGCGCCATATCAATATCCGTGCGGCACCAAAAGTTGCAAGGCGTGCGGCAAGAGGGAAATTTCCAGCCGGTTTTGCGTTACTTTCGGTTCTCCGTCTAAGTGATAGACGATTTCTCCTTCGCAAGAAATGACGGCCCCCGTCGTCTTTTGGGTGCGGGTCACTTCAATGGGGCGGAACGTATCGCTAAAGAACGTTGGCGCGGCCAAGGCCAGCTTCCATTTGCTGACGTTTTGCACTTCCACCATGTCCAATTTCCCGTCGGTCATTTCGGCCTGCGGGGCAATTTTGAAATTGCTGCCGTATTGCGTGCCATTGGCAAACACCAAGGTCAGCGGCGTTAAAATCTCGTCTTTTCCGTTGTATTGCACACGCAAGGTTTTGGGGCGGTAAGAGAATACCTCCTTGGCCCCCAGTTTAAAATAAGGCCACATGCCCCGTTTGCCGTTTTTGCCGTATTCGGCAAAGTCCTTGGCGATTTGCGCCTCTATGCCCACGCCGGCTAAGTTAAAGAAATATTCCCCGTTGGCTTGTCCTACGTCGCAGGACAGCGGCTTGGCTTTTTGCAAAGCGGCCCAAGCCTGCTCATATTGCAGCGGAATGCCCAGCTCCCGCGCCAGCCCGTTGCCCGAGCCTTTGGGCACAATGCCCAGTGCGGTCTTTGTGCCGACCAGGGCCTTGGCGGTTTCATTGATAGTGCCGTCTCCCCCGGCCACGATGACTTGTTCGTAACCGTCTTTGACGGCTTGGGCGGCCAGTTCCGTGGCGTGCCCGGCGTATTTTGTAAAGGCGCCGTCCGCCTGCGGGAAATTAATCCGCGCGGCGCGTTCTAAAGTTTCGCGGTCTTGGCGTTTGCCCCCGCTGACGGGGTTGATAATGACAAAGGTCTTCATAATTTTTTGATATCCTCTTCTTTTTGCAGAACGCCCTCACGCTTGAGTTCGCGCAAGGTGTCGCACAGGCGCTCGGTTTTAAGCAGTTGGCCGCCGATACCGGCCACCTTGCCGCCCAGCCCGGCCAAAAAAATCATAAATAAAGCAAACAAAGACAAATTGAGCACCTGGTTGACCACGCCGGCGTCTATTTGTACGGCGCCGTATTGGGTGTTGACGGACAAGGGCTTGAGCTGCAGCACTTGCACGACGGGCTTTTTGTGTACAAAGGTTTGATACATCCCGTTGAAAGCAAAAAATAAAACGCCCAGCCCTATCAAAAGTAAGAAATATCCCGCAATTCTGTGTGCCATTGGCTTTTATGCGGCGCGCCCGGTGGGGGCCGCCCTCCTGTGTATTTGGTATAATTTATTATATATATATCGCGCGCGTCCGCCAAGGGCCGCATTTTACGCTATAGGAAAAATTATGAAAAGCACCGAAGTCAGAAACAGTTTTTTGCAATTTTTTAAATCCAAGGGCTTGCCGGTATTGCCTTCCAGCTCGCTGATCCCGCACAATGACCCCACCTTGCTCTTTACTTCTGCGGGCATGGTGCAGTTTAAGGCCAATTTCCTGGGCATAGACAAAAGCCTCAAAAACGCCGCCACATGCCAAAAGTGCGTACGCACCACCGATATTGACAGTGTAGGTTTTACTGAGCGGCACTTGACCTTTTTTGAAATGTTGGGCAATTTTTCGTTCGGCGATTATTTTAAGAAAGAGGCCATTGCCTGGGCGTGGGAATATTTGACCCAAGTGCTCAAGCTGGACCCGGAGAAACTCTACGTCAGCATTTACAAGGGCGGCATTGCCCCACGCGACGAAGAAGCCTATAATACCTGGCTGCAATATGTGCCCAAAGAGCGCATTTTTGAGTTGGACGAGGCCGATAACTTTTGGACCATGGGGCCCACCGGTCCGTGCGGTCCGTGCACGGAGATTTATTACGATTTTGGGGATAAGGGTTGCAAAAACCCGCATTGCGACATTACCTGCAACTGCGGCCGCTTTGTGGAGATTTGGAACGTAGTGTTTGAAAGCTACAACCGCCAAGAGGACGGCTCCCTGCAGCCTTTGCCGCAGAACAATATTGATACGGGCATGGGGTTGGAGCGTTTGGTCATGGCCATGCAAAGCAAACGCAATATTTTTGAGACGGATTTATTCACTCCGCTGACCGACGCCGCCAAAGAAATTTTGCACATAGAGGGCGAAACTCCGCAGGAAATTTCCGCCCTGCGTATTATTGCCGACCACGTGCGCAGCTCTTCTTTTCTCATTGCAGAAGGCATCTTGCCTTCCAACGAAGGCCGCGGGTACATTTTGCGCCGTCTGATTCGCCGTGCGGCGCGCTATGCCAAACTTATGGGCAGCCAAAAGCCGTTCTTGTATACTTTGGCTAAAAAAGTCAGCCAAATTTTTGACGGCTTGTATCCGGAGATTGATAAAAACTTGCCGCACATTGAAGAAGTGCTCAAAACGGAAGAAACCCTTTTCTTTAACACCTTGCAAAACGGCGAGGAAAAACTGTCCGCCTTGTTGGCCAAAAAAGGCCAAACGCTCAGTGGAGAGGATGCGTTTTACTTGCATGAAACGTTTGGGTTCCCGTTGGAATTAACGCGCGAAATTGCCGCGGCTAAGGGCGTGAAGGTGGACGAAGAAGGCTATCAAAAAGCCAAAGAGGCCGCCGCCGCCAAGAGCCGCAGCTACGCCGATGAATTTTCCAAGGAAAAAGTCAAAGAATTCCAACGCTTGGAGAACAGCCTGCCTGCCACGGTATTTACGGGCTATGATACCTTGACGCAAAAGGCCCGGGTGCTGGCGTTGCTTAATAAAGATTTTGAAGAAGTCAAAAGTCTGTCCGGCGAGGGCTATGGCGTATTTGACAGCACCTCTTTTTACGCCGAATGCGGCGGCCAGGTAGGTGATATCGGCCAAGTGCAAAAAGACGGCCAAACCGTCGCCCAAGTGACCGATGTGCAAAAGCCACTGGGCAAAGTGTATTTGCACCAGGTCAACGGCACCTTGCAAGTAGGCGAAGAAGTGACGCTGGTGGTGGATAAAGCCACCCGCTTGCGCACCACGGCCAACCACAGCGCTATCCATATCATCAATGCGGCCTTGCGCCAAGTGTTTGGCAGCGGCGTGCACCAGAGCGGTTCTTTTGTGTCGGCCCAGCGCTTGCGCTTTGACTATACCTTGTCCAAAAATCCGACGGCGGATGAGTGGAAAAAAGTATGGCAAATTGTGCAAGAAGCCATAGAGGCCGCCTTGCCCGTGCGCTGTCAGGAACGCCCGCTTAAGGACGCGGCCCGCTTGGGCGCCGTGACGCTACTAGGGGAAACCTATGCCGACCCGGCCCGCTTTGTATTGATGGGCGGCAGCTTTGAAGAACCGGAGAAAAAATACAGTTTGGAGTTATGCGGCGGTACGCATGTGTCCAACACCGCGCAGGTCATTACGGTGGTGCCGCTGAAAGAAGGCTCTCTGTCTGCCGGGGTGCGGCGTATTGAGGCCGTGGCCGGTCCGGCGGCGTTGGATTATTTAAAACGCGTCAATCATGAGGTGGAAAAAATGGCCGCCCGTTTGACTGTGCCCGTGCCGGAAGTGGGGCCGCGTTTGAACCAGCTTTTAGATGAAATCCGCGAAGTGAAGAAAGACTACAGCGCTTTCCGCGAGCGGACCTTGGCTGCCGGCGGCGTGGCGCAGATGTCCTTTACCATGAAGAATGGCGCCACCGTGGTCATGCAAAAGGCCGAGGGCGCCCAACCGCGCGAGCTGCGCTCCATTGCCGACACCATTGGCCAAAAGTATGAAAAAGCCCTGGTTATCGTGGTCAGCGACCATGAGGGCAAGCGCTCCTTTGTGGTCAAAATGGCCGGCAAGTTGGAAAATACCGACGCCTTGCAGGTGGCCAAACAAATTGCCGCCTCGCTCAATGGGCGGGCCGGCGGCCGGCCGGATTTTGCCCAAGGTGGCGGGGAAGCCAAAAAGCCTTGGCAGGAGTTCCTAGCCTCGGCCAAAGAAATCTTGTAAACCAAACGATGTTTTCAAGAGGGCCGCGGGAAAAATACCCCGGCCCTCTTTTGTGTGCAAGCAGGACCCAAAAGAGACCTAGGCCCATAATCTGATTAAAAATAGGTCTTAGGACCCTCGCTACAAACTATGAAAAAATTTATTCTATAAGTAGAAATGAATTTGAAAACAAGGAGATCCGTATGAAAAAAGTAGTTTTTATGTTGCTAGCCGTTTCTTTATTGCCGATGATGTCCTTTGCCAAAGGGTTGAATGCCGATTTGGAGCAGGTACAGAAAAAGATGGATAAAGCCCTGCAAACTCAAGTGGCCAAGCAGAATGCCAAAGCCTTGGCTGAAAAAGAAACCCAAGAAGCCAACAAGGCCTTGGAGCAATTGATTCAAAACAGCGACCGCTGCGGTTCTCTTGTAAATAATCTTTATTGGAGCCACCGGGACTTGGTCAAAGTGGCGGAGCAGGACTCTTTGCCGGAAACCACGATGCAGAATGTATTGTTCCATATGGAATATATGTATGATGAATTTTTGAACCTACAGGCCTGTGACGCCAAAGCGGCTGCGGACGCGAGAAACATTTTAAACCATAGCTATTGGATGAGTTACCCCGGCGAAGCGGTCAGCTTGGCCCGTGCGCAAGCCTTGATCTTTAGGCACTTTGGCCATACCTCTCTTAATATGAGAGGGGACGTGTGGTTTGAAGGGATGACGCATAAAATTTAATGAACGAATAAAATAAAAAAGGAGAAAAAATGAAAAAGATTGTTTTGTTGTTAGCTGCTGCTTTAATTTTGCCGGGTATCGCCGCTGCCCAAAGCTATGACTATGCCGGCCGCGAGGGCCACATGATGGCCACGGGCGAATGGTTGTGGAAGAAGGTTGAGCAAAAGAAAGAGCAAAAAAAGGCCGAACAAAAAGCCGAGCAGAAACCGGCTCAAGCGCCTAAAATGGTTTCTAAAGAATACTTTTATGTAGGCCGCGAAGGCAAAATGATGGCTACGGGTGAATTGCTTGGACAAATGTTCTCTAGCAAGAGCACCCCGCAGAAGAAAGCCACGGTTTCCACCACGGCTACCCGCAAAGAGGTTCCGCAGAATTACTACTATGTGGGCCGCGAAGGCAAAGTAATGGCTGCCGGAGACTTGCTGTGGAAAGCTTTAAAGAAGCAATCGGATAAGGCCGCTGCCAAAGCCGCTGCCCAACAAGAAAAGCAGACCGAAAGCGAAAAATAAAGTCCTTTCTTTTACTTTCCCGTGCGAGTTGTGTTTCGTACGGGGATTTTTTTGGAAAAAAATGTGGTTTCTGTAAGACAAAATAAAACCCCGCTTGCGCGGGGTTTTATTTTTGGTAGGGATAGGATTCGGCCCCAAGTCGCCTCGTTGACCCTCGGCGCTCGCGGCCCCGCCTCGCCACGCTCGCCTTTCGGCCGGGTGGCCTCAAACTCGCGTAAGGCTGCGGCTTTCTCATCCTCGCCACACAAAGCAGTTTGTGTGGCTCCTATACATAAAACTTAAAAACCGCCCCTTGCGAGGCGGTTTTTAAATTTTGGTAGGGATAGGATTCGAACCTATGTAGGGCGTAGCCCGACGGTTTTACAGACCGTTGCTTTTGACCACTCAGCCACCCTACCGAACAAAACGGGTTTGGCTGTTACGTGTAATATTATAACAAAAAATGCACGGGGCTGTCATTTTCTTTGTGCAATTTGCGCCAAAAAGCAGAAAATCCGGGCCAAAATTGATAAAATACCCTTATGCAAAACAGTTATGAAACCCCTTTGATGAAGCAGTACAATCAGATCAAAAACCAATATCCGGGTATTATCTTATTTTTCCGCCTGGGCGATTTCTATGAAATGTTTGATGAGCAGGCGCGTGAAGTCAGCAATTTGCTGAGCCTGACGCTGACCCACCGCAACGGCGTGCCGATGTGTGGCATTCCTTTCCACGCGGCTGCTACTTACATTGGCCGTTTGCTCAAGGCCGGCAAAAAAATAGGCATTTGCGAGCAAATCAGCAGCGGCCCTGCCGAGGGAAAAGCCAAACTGTTTGAGCGGAAAGTCATCCGCGTTATTACCCCGGGTACCGTTATGGAAGACAATATGTTGGACGCCAACCAGTCCAACTTCTTGGTCTGTCTGCGCTGTACAGGCACGGGGTGGGGCTTGGCCTGCGTGGAAGTGTCCACGGGCGAGTTTTGGGTCACTGAAAATCAAAAGGACCCGCATTTAACCAGTTTAGCCGGGGTGCTGGCTTCTATTAATCCGGCCGAAGTGGCCGCGGAAGAAAAGACCTTGCAACGTTTGGAGCAAGCGGGGTGCCTGCCGCCGCATTTGCCCCGCACGCAGTTAAGCGCTTTTGACGAGGATTTCACCCTGCCCCCCGCTTGGCCGCCTTTGGCGCAGTGGAAGGGCAAGCAGCTGGCGCTTTCTTGCGCGTTGGCGGTGCTGCGCTATATTTCTGCCAATGAGCCGGGCGTCAAGGATACGCTGGTGCCGGCTTACCGGGAATTGAACCGATTTTTGCAGGTGGACGAAAATGCCGTGGGCTCTTTGGAGCTGGTGCGCAGCCAAGACGGCGCGCGGCAAGGCAGCCTGTGGGCATTGCTGGACCATACGCAAACCGCCTTTGGCAGCCGCCAACTGCGCGAGTGGATTTTACACCCTTCTTTGTCGGTGGCGGAAATTCGCCGTCGCCAAGACAGTGTGGCCGGGCTGATACAAAACCAGCAAGCCTTGGCCGACCTGATGGCTATATTGCAAAATATTTCCGACGTGGAACGCATTATGACGCGCGTGGCCGCCGGGACGGCTTCCCCGCGCGATTTGGGCGGAATGCGCCAGTCTTTGCTCAATGCAGAGCCGTTGCGCCGCTGGCTGGAAAAATACGGCGAAACGGTTGCCCCGCAGCTCAAGCAACATTTTGACGCCGCTTATCCGGCCGCACAGGAGATGTCCCGCCTGCTTTATGAAGCCATTAACGAGGAACTTCCCTTGCGTATCGGCGACGGCAATATCATCCGGCCGGGGTACCGGGCGGAGCTGGACGAGTTGCGCTCTCTGCGCAGTGGCAGCGGCCAGGCTTTAGAAGAGTTGTGCCAGCGCGAACGGGAAAAAACGGGTATCACCAATATGAAGTCCGGCTACAACTCCGTCTATGGATATTATTTGGAAGTCACCAAAAGCCAAACCGAAAAGGTGCCCTACAACTATACCCGCAAGCAAACGCTGACCAATGCCGAGCGTTACATTACCGAAGAGCTCAAGGATTTGGAAAACAAGATTTTAAACGCGGACAGCCGCATTTTGCGTTTGGAAAGCGCTTTGTTTGATGAGGTGCGCAAAATTTTGGCTGCGCATTTGGCCCCCCTGAAGATTTTTGCCCAAGCCGCCGCGGAGCTGGATGTTTATCTGTCCTTGGCTTTGGCCGCTATGAAATATCATTATGTCCGGCCTGAGGTGAACGAAGGCACCGCGCTGGCGTACAAAGCCGGGCGGCACCCGATCGTGGAGTCTTTGTTGCCGGCGGGGGCCTTTGTGCCCAATGATTTGGATTTGGACGGGCACCAAACCCAGCTTATGCTGCTGACCGGGCCGAATATGGGCGGCAAGAGCGTGTTCCTTAAGCAAACGGCGTTAATCGTCATTATGGCGCAGATGGGCTCTTTTGTGCCGGCGCAATCGGCCACGGTGGGCATTGTGGACCGGATTATGACGCGTATCGGCGCGCACGATGCGCTGCAGCGGGGCAATTCCACTTTTATGGTGGAGATGAACGAAACCGCGCACATTTTGGATTGCCAAACGCCGCGCAGTTTGATTTTGCTGGATGAAGTGGGCCGCGGCACCTCTACCTTTGACGGCATTTCCATTGCGTGGGCCATTGTGGAATATTTGCACAATCCGCGCGGCGGGGCCAAGGTGTTGTTTGCCACGCACTATTTTGAATTGGTGGATTTGGAAAATAAATATTCCAGCGTCAAAAACTTTCATGTAGATGCCAAAGAATACCAAGATGCGCAAGGGCAAAGCAAACTGGCGTTTTTATATCAAATTTTGCCCGGCGCGGCCGACCAATCCTACGGTATTCACGTGGCGGAAATTGCCGGACTGCCTGCCGCGGTGACGGTGCGCGCGCGCAAGGTGCTCAAAGATTTGGAAGCCAAAAAGGGCTCTAAGATATCTGCCAAGGAAAAGGACCCGGTCCAGGATTTATTCTCTGCACCCATTGTGCAGGAAATTAAGATGACCGACCCGGACAAGCTGACCCCCATGGCGGCGCTGCAGCTGATTTGCGAGTGGAAAAAGCGGGTGGACAATGAATAAAATCAAGGTATTAGACGAAAAAACCGCAGGCCAAATTGCCGCCGGAGAAGTGATAGAACGCCCGGCCGGGGTGCTTAAGGAATTGCTGGAAAATTCCATAGACGCCGGGGCGCGGCAGGTGCATATAGATTTAGAGGGCGGCGGCCGCGAGTTAATTCGTATCCACGATGACGGCTGCGGTATGACCCCCGGGGATTTGGCTACCAGTGTGTTGCGCCACGCCACCAGCAAGATTACCCGGTTTGAAGATTTAAATGAGTTGCATACGTTTGGCTTTCGCGGCGAGGCCTTGTACTCTGTAGCGGCCGTGTCTAAAATGACGCTGACCAGCTGCACCGAAGGAGGCGAGGGCTCACGCCTGGAAGTGCACGGAGGCCAGGTGCTGGCGCAAAGCCCGGCTCCGGCTGTGCGCGGAACCACCGTGGAAATCCGCGATTTGTTTTACAATGTGCCTGCCCGGTTGAAATTTTTAAAGAGCGCTTCGTACGAGCGGGCCTGCCTGCTTAAAGTGGTGGAGGAAAGTGCCTTGGCCAACTTGTCCGTGGGGTACACGGTCACCAGCTCCGGCCGGGAAGTCTACCGGTTGCCGCCGCAAACGGAGGCTTTGCAAGAGGCCGTTTTGGCCCGCGCCAAAACGATTTTAGGCGAGGAAGTCGGCGCTTCGCTAGTTCATAAAGATTTTGAAGATTTGGGCTTGAAAATTTTTATCACGCCGCCGGACAAGCTGGTGGCCTCGCGCGATTTGCAGTTTGTGTTCGTCAACCGCCGCCCGGTGGAGAGCAAAACCGTGCAACAGGCTGTTTATAAGGCCTATCAAAATGTCCGCCCCAAGGACCGCCACCCGGCCTTTATCATTTACATGGAGTTGGACCCAGCCTCTTTTGACGTGAATATCCACCCGCAAAAGCGCGATATCCGCTTTGCTGACGAACATGCCATGTTTGCCGCCGTTTCTAAGGCGGTGGCGGAGACGGTGTTCGGCTCGGCGCGTCCCGTGCAAATGCAAGTCAGCGCCCCGCAGGCGGGTCCGGCTACTGTCAGTGCGCCTTTGCCGCCCCTGCCGCCAATTACCCCGGTGCCCAAGGCCTCGGCCGGGCTTTTTGAGCCGGAACCGGGCGAAGTGCGTGGGGTGCCCGCCACTCCCGCGCCGGAGTTTGCGCCGCAAGCTGTGTTCACCGCGCGCGAGACGGAGGACCCCGTCCCTTACCGCGCCGTCAGCAGTGAGTTTACCGCCCCGGCGGCGGAAACGCCGTCCGTCAGTGCGCCCGCTGCGCCGGAAGAAACACCCGCTTGGTGGCATGGACCGTATCACTATTTGGGTCAGTTGGAAAAAACGTATTTGCTTTTTGAAAACCCGGAAGGGTTGGTGCTCATAGACCAACACGCCGCCCAAGAACGGGTGCTGTTTGAGCATTATTTGAATGCGTTTGAACAACGCAAGGTGCAGGTGCAGGAGTTGATTTTCCCTATTCATGTGGACCTGCCCCCCAGCAATGCCGAAAGCCTGATGAGTTGGGCCCCGTGGCTCAAAGAGGCGGGGTTTGATTTGACGCGGTTTTCCGCCCGCACGGTGCTGGTCAATACAGTGCCGTCCCTGTTGCGTTTTAAAGAGGATGATATGAAAGCCTTTGTGCAGTCCCTGGCGCAAATTGTGGGGGACCCGGCCAAAGCCAGCGAACAGCTCAAACGCAATATGGTGGCGCTGCTGGCCTGCAAAAAAGCCATCAAAGCCCACGACCAAATTTCCGCCGCGGAGGCGGAGGGCCTCTTGGAAAATATGAAGAAATGCAAGGACGGTATGCACTGCCCCCACGGGCGGCCGTGTGTGGCGGTATTGCAGACCAAGGACATTGCCAAACTATTTGGCCGGTAAGGAGCGTGGAGTTTTCCTTTTTGGTGCAAGAGCTTCAAAAGGCTCCGTTATTCCTACTTTTCTCCGGGACAGAAAAGGACCAAAAGGCCCCGCGGGCCTGCGGAGCATAAAAAATAAAATTTT
>CAVHDF010000006.1:0-46535 GCA_963634865.1 Eggerthellaceae bacterium | reverse complement strand
GACAACTACTAGAAAAATGGAAGATCCTGAACTACAACCTTTCAGGATGACCCCTTATTTGATTAACAACAAAAAACGAACAACCATAAGGCTGAGATTCCCGATAACGACCTTCGGGAATGACGACATGGATAAGGACCGCCCGTCATTTACACAGCGACCATCGGAGCGTGTATAAAAAATAAAATTTACAACAAAAATCCGCCTTTTGTTTGAGCCGCTAATAAGCGGCGAGTTAAAGGCAGACTAAGCAAAATTTTATTTTTTATGCTCCGCAGGCCCGCGGGGCCTTTTGCCTACTTTTCTGCCCTGGAGAAAAGTAGGAATACACTGCGGCGGCCTTTTGGTCCTTTTCCGCCCTAGAAAAAGTAGGGGTTCTTCGCGGAGCCCTTTGTCTACTTCTCCGCCCAAAAGCAGGCATACGCTGCGGAACTCCTTTCCTTTTTTTCTAACATGACAAAAAGCAGGGGCAAGTTTGCACTTGCCCCTGCGGTCAGAGTTTTGGTAGCGTCGGCTTATTTGTCTACTACTTCAGCTTCCACTACATCGTCTTTATTCTGCGCACCTTGCGCTTGTTGCGCCGCATCCGGGCCCGGTTGAGCTCCAGCTGCTTGCGCACCGGCTGCGCCAGCCTGCGCGCCTTGTTGCGCTTTGTACATCGCCTCGCCTAATTTTTGGCTGGCTTGCAAAGCCGCATCTTTGGCGGAGCGGATCTTGGCGGCGTCATCGCCTTTGAGGGCGTCGCGCAAGTCGTTGAGCGCGCGGTCAATGGCCAAGCGGTCCTCTTGAGACACCTTATCGCCGTAATCCTTCAAGGCTTTTTCGGTCTGATAGAGCACGCTGTCGCCTTCGTTCTTGGCTTCTACAAACTCTTTGTGCTTTTTGTCTTCGTCGGCAAATTTCTCTGCGTCTTTGACGAAGCGTTCCACTTCGGCATCGCTGAGTTTGTTGGGCGAGCTGATGGTGATATGCTGCTCTTTGTTGGTGCCCAAGTCCTTGGCGGACACGTTCAAAATACCGTTGGCGTCAATATCAAAAGTGACTTCAATCTGCGGTACGCCGCGCGGAGCAGGCGGAATGCCGTCCAAGTCAAATTTGCCCAGGGGCACATTGTCCTTGGCCATGGGGCGTTCGCCCTGCAAGACGTTAATCGTCACAGCCGGCTGGTTGTCCGACGCGGTGGAGAAGATTTGCGTTTTGCGCACGGGGATGGTGGTGTTGCGCTCAATCAAGCGGGTGCACACACCGCCCAAGGTTTCCAAGCCCAAAGACAGCGGGGTCACGTCCAAGAGCAACACATCTTTCACTTCCCCGGTCAAAATACCGGCTTGCACGCTGGCGCCAATGGCCACGCATTCCATCGGGTCAATACCGCGTTCAATCTTCTTGCCGACGTGATCTTCCACGTATTTCTGCACAATCGGCATACGGGTCGGTCCACCGACCAAGATGATGCGGTCCACGCCCGAGGCGGTCAATTTGGCGTCCGACAAAGCCTGGTCAATGGATTTTCCGCAGCGTTTAACAATGTTGTCCACCAAGCTCTCCAATTTAGCGCGGGAAAGTTTGAGCTCCAAGTGTTTCGGGCCCGTGCTGTCGGCGCTGATGAAGGGCAGGTTGATGTCGGTTTCCATGGTGGTGGACAATTCAATCTTGGCTTTTTCGGCCGCTTCTTTCAAGCGTTGCTGCGCTTGTTTGTCCGCAGACAAGTCAATGCCCGTGCTCTTCTTAAATTCGTCTACCATCCAAGCAATGATGGCATTGTCCATATCCGTGCCGCCCAACTGCGTATCGCCAGAGGTGGCCAACACGTCAAAGGTGCCTTCTTTGCCCATTTCCATAATGGTGACATCCAGCGTACCGCCACCCAAGTCAAAGACCAAAATCTTTTGTTCTTTGCCGGCCTTATCAATACCAAAGGCCAAGGCTGCGGCCGTCGGTTCGTTGACCAAGCGCACCACTTCCAACCCGGCAATGCGGCCGGCGTCTTTGGTGGCCTGACGTTGGTTGTCGTTAAAATAAGCGGGTACGGTGATGACGGCTTTTTCCACCGGTTCACCCAAGAAAGCCTCCGCGTCTTTTTTCACTTTCTGCAACACAAAGGCAGAGAGCTGTTGCGGTGTAAATTCCTGTCCGCGCAAATTGTATTTGTAGTTTTCCCCCATTTTGCGTTTGAAGGCGGTTACGGTGCCTTCGGGGTTGGCAATCGCCTGGCGGCGCGCCGGTTCACCCACCAAGCGTTGGCCGTCTTTGGTAAACGCCACATAAGACGGGAACGCTTTCCCGCCGATAGAGCTGCCTTCGGCAGACGGAATAATCGTGCCTCTGCCGCCTTCCATGACCGCCGCGGCGGTGTTAGATGTACCCAAGTCAATACCAATAATTTTAGCCATATGTTTTATCTCCTTTCTGTGAAATTGTGTTTGGTGTTACTTCGTTTCTGCTTCTTGTTTTTTTGCTTCTTCCTCCGCTTTGCCGACCACTACCCGGGCCGGACGTAAAATCTTGCCCTCCATACTAAACCCCATTTGCACTTCCTCCAGCACCTGACCGTCTTGATCGGCCGGGGCCGGGATGAGGGCGATCGCCTCTGAGGTTTGCGGATCGTAGGGTTTGCCCACTACATCTAATTTTTCTATCCGCTCCGCCGTAAAGGCTTTCTTCAGTTCCCCCAGCACCATATTTAACCCCGCGCGCAAGCTTTGCACTTGAGCGGAACATTTTTCGTCCGACTCTTCTTTTTGCATTTGGGCTTGCTGGCGCAACATGACTTCATACGCGGGCAACAACTTCTCTACAAAATCCTTTTTGCCATAGGCCAACAGGGCCGCTTTTTCCCGCTCGGTGCGTTTGCGGAAGTTCTCAAAATCCGCGCTCAAACGTACATACTTTTCGTAATAATCCGGTTGCGGGGCAGGCTCTTCCTGCGGCGTTTGCGGCTGCGCATCCACCGGCAGCTCTTGCTCTTCCTGCTCGGTTAATCCGTCTGTGTGATGATGATGTTTCTTACTCATAATCGTCTTCTTCCTTGGCCGGCAGGGCATTCCAAGCGCTGATACTGCCCTCCAGCAAGTCCCCCATAAATTTCACCAAAGACATCACTTTGGTATACTGCATATGTTTCGGGCCGATAATGCCCAACATGCCTACGGTCTTGTCTCCTACGCGATAGGCCGAGGAAACGATGCTGACGTTTTGCAACTCTTTGAGCTCGTTTTCACTGCCGATACTCACGGCCACTTCTTTGCCGGAGCGGCGCAAATCGTCCATCTTTTCCGCCAGCAGGCCAGAGAGCCGTTGGCGCTCCTCCACCACGCGCATCATTTGCTTCAAATCTTCATAATCGGACTCTTCGGTATTCTCCAACATGCGCCCGATGCCTTCAATATAAAGCTCTTCGGCCGAGGCTTGGGGCTTTTGCATGTC
Organism: Eggerthellaceae bacterium; assembly: GCA_963634865.1. Taxonomy (GTDB): domain Bacteria; phylum Elusimicrobiota; class Elusimicrobia; order Elusimicrobiales; family Elusimicrobiaceae; genus Avelusimicrobium. The sequence goes on along the minus strand of CAVHDF010000006.1, from coordinate 43,109 downwards.
CTTAAGCACCTGTACGGCCAAATCAGCCACATCGGCAATTTCACGGTGGCCCGACTGAATGTACTGCCACAAAAATTTTTGGGCCTCGCTGAGCGTCATGCCGTCAATTTCGCCATTGATAAAGTTACTCAACAAGCGCAATTTGGCGGGGGGCAAATCATACCCCAAACGCACCGGCCAGTGCCGCACAATGCCCGATTCGGTCACCAACACCGCCAAAATCAACCCCGGGCCCACCGGCATAAAATCCAACCGTTTGACCACTTGGTCAGACACATTGGCCGCATACACAAACCCCGCCGCGCCGGACAACCGCGCCAACAAGCGTGAAGTATGCAACATCACATTGTCCAGCTCGCCCACACGCTCATCGTATTGTTGTTCAATGCGCTCGCGCTCTTGGGCGGCCATGCGCTGCATGCCCATTAAATAGTCCACATAATAGCGGTAGGCTTTGTCCGTCGGAATGCGGCCGCCGGAAGTATGCGGCTGGTAGAGGTACCCTTCTTCCTCCAAATCCTTCATAATATTGCGGATAGTCGCGCTGGAGATATCTTTGAGTGCGCTGGAAGCAATCAACTGCGAGCCGACCGGGCGGCGGTTTTCCACAAACTGCTGCACCACCCAGCGCAGGATTTTCTCTTTTCTTTCTTTGGCTACTTCCGGTTTCAAGATTCTCATATTATTTCTTGGCTCCGTCTGACCTTCCGGCTTTATTTTAGCACTCTTTCTTTTTGTCTGCTAATATTGTAGACAATTTTTTTATTTTTGTCAAGCCCCTATTTAGATTGCTAATTTTGAGTTGATTTTTCCCCGCGTTTCCCAATACAAACAGTATAGAACCCCCAGCCGAAAAGGACAAGCCGCTTTTTGGATTAGAAAGTAAAATTCCAAAAAAGCTACAATAATACTATGCAATTTATAGATTCTCACGCACATATAAACGACCCGGCCTTTGACGCCGACCGCCAAGCACTGCTTGCCCAGTTGCCCGCGGCGCAGCTGGCGTGGAGCATAGAAATTGGCTGTGCGCCGGAGGAGTGGACCCCGGCCCTGGAATTGGCTGCCCAATACCCGCAGCTGGTGCGCGCCGTCTTGGGCGTTCACCCGGAGTATGCTGTCAAAACTACGGAGGCGGACCTGCAGCGGCTGCCTGCCCTGCTGCAGCAAAACAACTGCGTAGCCGTAGGGGAAATTGGTTTGGATTACACCTGTTTGGATGTATCCAATAAAGAGCTGCAAAACCAAATGCTGCTGCGTATGCTGCAATCGGCCAACGCCGTACAAAAGCCGCTGGTGCTGCACATCCGCCGCGAGGGTGAAGATTATGCCGCGTACGAAGACACCTTTGCCGCTTTAAAGCACAACTGGCAGCCACCCACACACGCGGCGTACCCCGGCGTATTGCACTGCTTTTGCGCCCGGTATGAAGAGGCCAAAAGGGCCCTGGATATAGGGATGCTGCTGGGGATTAACGGCTGCTTTACCTATAAGAAAAACGAATACATCCGTGAGGCGGTCAAAAAAGCGGGGGCCGATAAATTGGTGCTGGAAACGGACTGCCCGTATCTTTCCCCGCAGGGCAAACGCGGCACCCGCAATGACCCGTCTAATATCCCGCTCATTGGGCAGTGGGTGGCGGATTATTTGAATATGCCGCTGGAAAAGCTGGCGGAAATCACCACGAAAAACGCCCTGGATTTATACAACTTAAACCAAGGAGGAACCCGATGAAGAAACTGTTTATCTTGCTGGCTGCGGTGGCCTTGTGCGCCTGCGCTAGCACCACGCAAAAAGCAGCTCCGCTGAGTGAGGACGTATGGAGCCAAGACCCGGTGGACCTGTGCGCCACCCTGATAGAACACAACCAAAAAGAATTGGCCTATGTGCGCGCGAATTTTGACGCGCAAACCACGGCCCAAGTGGCGCAGCTATACCAAGAGTTAGACTTGCAAAGCAACGCCATTTGCCGCAGCCGCATGGCCCGGCGCATGCAGGTGGAACAGCTCAAAGAGTTGCGCCAAGAGTACAATGAAAAAATCAATTTGATTTTGGCTCAAAAAACCTTGGACACCTTTAAAGAAATGTGCGGTGACCGCAGCACAGAAGGCTCTTGCAAATAACCTGACGCAAAAAACACCCCGGGCTGAACGGCCCGGGGTGTTTTTTTGTTGCGCTTTTTAATCTAAATACTTTTTAACAAGCTCATCGTAACGGTTAATCACCTGCCGTACAAAAGCGCGCTTTTCCACATACGTTCCCGGGAAGAACGCCCCTTTAAATCCGGCAATAATGATATTTTTGAACTCTTTGCGCGTGAGCGGAATGTTTTTGACCAGCAGCTCCAGCTCTTTAGTCACCGTCGTATTAGACACCAAACGGTTGTCGGTGGCGATGCTGACGGACAGCCCGCGTTTAATCATTTCTTTCACAGGGTGTTTGGCGACGGATTTAATCTCCGGCAGCGTTTGCAAATTGCTGGTCAGACAGACCTCTACGCCAATGCGCTCGCTGGCGATGTAGTTGGCCAAGGCTTCCACATAGGCGGTTTTGTCTTTGACTTTGCGGTCCTTAATCATGGACGCATCAAACAAGTGTGTGCCATGACCGATGCGGTTGGCATAGCAATCGGTAATCGCTTGGAAAATGGATTCCGGGCCGTAGGCTTCGCCGGAGTGCACGGTTTTGCGCATAAAATGTTTGTGCACAAATTTGTAGGCTTCCACATGGTCAGCGGCGGGATAACCCGCTTCTTCACCGGCCAAGTCAAACCCCACCACCGGCAGTCCCTCTTCCCGCGCCAATTTAACCACCTGACGCGCCAATTCCAAAGACGCCACCCCGAAGATTTCCGCCTTGGAATATTGGGACAAAGCCCCAATTAAATTTTTGTAATACGGAGACATAAACGCATTGAAGCTGCGCATAGCGCAGGCGATAATGCCAAAGTGAAAGGGCAAGTCCTCGCCCGCTTGGACCGCAGGCAAGGCATTGTGCTCCTGCTGCGCCCGGGTCAACCCGGCCGCCACCGCGCGCACGCTGTCCGCCACGGACAGTGTCTCTCCGGCGTGCAACTGTGGGGCAAAACGAACCTCTATATAACGTACGCCCTCGGCCAAAGCGTCTTGGCCCAGCTCATAAGCAATGCGCTCAATGTTTTCTTTGTTGCGCATGACGGCCGTCGTATAGTTGAAGCCTTTCAAATATTCAGGCAGGTTGGCGTATTGTTTTTTAAACACCTTTTCGCGCAGCCCTTTTTCAGTGTAGGCGGGCAGCTCTACGCCCTCTTTCTTGGCCAAATCAATGAGCGTGGACAAACGCAGCGAGCCGTCCAAATGCACATGCAGGTCGGCCTTGGGAATTTGACGAATAAACTCAGCGCTTATTTTTTTCATGAGGCTTTCTCCACTTGTTGCCCTTGGGGCGTGTCTTTGACTGCATAGCCCGCAGCAGCCAATTGGGCACGCAACTCATCGGACTTTTTGTAATCTTTGGCGGCGCGGGCCGCGGCGCGCTGCTGTACCAACGCTTCTATTTCCGCCGGCAACGTTTGCATTTTTTGCTCCGGCGCACGGAACAAGTCCAGCGCTAAAATGCCGTCGGCAAATTTTAAAAATTCCACTTTCTCCGCCGGATTGAGTTCCGCCCCGCGCACCGTCTCCCACACCACGGCCAGGGCCTTGGGCGCGTTAAGGTCGTCTTCCATAGCGGCTTGGAATTTCGCCTTGGCTTGGGCGGCGCGGTCCGTCAGCACGGCCGGCTGCTTCTGTGCCGCCGCGGCAATTTGGGCGGTTTCACGGCGCAAGGCCTGCAAGCTTTTGCGCGCAGAATCCAAGCTTTCATACGTAAACTCCAGCTGGGTGCGGTAATGCGCCGTCAAGCACAAATAACGGTAGTCCAGCGGGTCATAGCCTTTATCGCGCAAGGTTTGCAAAGTAACAAAGGTCCCGCCGGATTTGGACATCTTGCCCGCGCGCAACACCAAAAATTCACCGTGGACCCAATAATCCACATATTTTTGCCCGGTGGCGGCTTCGCTTTGGGCAATTTCGTTGGTGTGGTGCACGGACACATGGTCTATGCCCCCGCAGTGGATATCAATCGTCGGCCCCAAGTATTTCATGGCCATGGCGGAGCATTCAATATGCCACCCCGGGAACCCCACTCCCCACGGGCTGTCCCACTCCATTTGGCGTTTTTTATCCTTGGGGGAAAATTTCCACAAAGCAAAATCGGTCGGGTTCTTTTTCTCATCGCTCATTTCCACCCGGGCGCCGCCGCGCAATCCCTCCAAGCGGCTGCGGCCCACCAGGGCGTCATAGCGCGGGAATTTGGACGTGTCATAATAAATCCCGTCGCTGGTGCGGTAGGTATAGCCCTTTTCTTCCAAGGTTTTCACCAGGGCAATCATTTCTGCAATGTGCGCCGTGGCGCGGCTGATAACCGTCGGACGGGTGCAGTGCAGCGCGTCGTAATCGGCGAAGAATTTTTCTTCGTAAAACTTGGCGATGTCCCACGCGCTTTTGCCTTCGCGGGCGGTGGCCACTTCCATTTTGTCCTCGCCTTCGTCGGCATCAGAGACCAAGTGCCCCACATCGGTCACGTTCATCACATGCTTAAGCGGCCAATGCAAGCGCAATGTGCGGGAAAGCAAATCCTCAAAAATATATGTGCGCATATTGCCAATGTGCGCGTAATTGTACACCGTTGGCCCGCAGCAGTACATGGTGACTTGCTTTTCATTTAACGGTTTAAATTCTTCCTTGCGGTGGGTTTCGGTATTATAAAGCTGCATTTTCTTTGGCCTCTTTTAACAAAGTATTATACTGCTGCACCAAGGTATTGAAAAACAAATTGCAAGTGGGCTGGCCGACGTCGCTGGCGGCTTGCTCACCCAAAATACAGCTGACCTCTATGTCTGACAACGGATTGACCGCCCCCACGCTGGAAATGGAATACGTAAAGCCGGACGGACGGTACGTGCGCAGGGCCTTTTTGTAAGCGGCGTCTAAGGCTTTTTGAAACAAAGCCATATTTTTGGAATTGGCCGCCGCGCCCAGTTTGACGCGCTTGGCCGCCGCTACCACTGTGACATCGGTGTAGCGCCCGTAAGAAGAGGCAATTTCTTCCGAAGTAAAATCTTCATCTTCTGAAGGTTGCGTTTCCTCTTCCGTTTGCGGTTGGGTAGGCAAGGGCAGTTCGCCCTCTTCCAAAATGGTCGGCTCAGGCAGCTGCGCCGTAAAATCTTCCTCCGGCAAGGTCGGGCGCGTCACCGGCCGCTCATAGGCGGAGTAATCTATCCCCGTCAATTTGCGCCGGGACGTATAATCCTGCGAGCTGGCACACGCACTGAGCAGCAACGCTCCGGCAAAAATAAATAAAAGCGTCTTTTTCATTTTTCTTCTCCTATAAGTACCGTGGCCACCGCGTGGCACATGGCGGCCTCCCCCCGGCCGATTTCGCCCACGTGCTCGTGGCTTTTGGATTTAAAGCTGACGTCTTTTTCATCCATTTCAAAAATCCGGGCCAAGCTGGCTCTCACCGCCGGATAATGCGGGCTGATTTTGGGCTCTTGGGTCACTAAAGTAATATCCAAATGTACCAGCTGCCCGCCGTGCTTACGTACCAGCTCCAACACCCGGGCGGCAATTTTGCGGCTGTCTATGCCCTTGATCGTCGGGTCGGACGGCGGAAACAACAGGCCGATCTCCCCCAAGCACATCGCGCCCAATAGGGCGTCGCACGCGGCATGCAACACCACGTCGCCGTCGCTATGGCCTAAAAATCCTTTGCTGTGCGGAATTTCCACCCCGCCGATGATCAACTTGCGCCCCGGCTCCAAGCGGTGCAAATCAAAACCGAATCCCGTGCGCTGGCGCAGCCCCCTTTGCAAAAATGCTTCCGCCATAATCAAATCCTCCGGCGTAGTGATTTTTAAATTTTTGTAATCTGACGGCTCTATTTGCACGCTCACCCCCAGCCGCTCCACCAGCTGGGACTCGTCGGTGGCGTCTTGCAAATGGCCAAATTTGTCCAAAGCCCGGCGCAAAATTTCCGCCCGGTAACATTGCGGCGTTTGCGCGGCCCATAAGCTGCTGCGCTCTAAGGTGCGCTCCACCGCGCCGCCGCGTACTTGCTTGACGGTGTCCTTAACAGGCACAGCCAGCACGGCCGCTCCCGCAGCAAATCCGCGGGCCAAGCACCGGGCCGCCGCCGCCGGGTCCACCAGCGGGCGGGCGCCGTCATGCACGGCCACGGCCTGCACTTTGGGGTCCAAGGCTTGTACGCCGTTCATCACAGAAAGCAAGCGCGTAGCCCCCGGCAGGGCATAGGTTAAATCCGTGAAATATTTTTTGAGGATTTCCCGGTTCTCCGGGGAAGTGACCACAACAATTTGTTTAACGGAGCGGACTTTTTGAAAGGCTTCCACCGCGCGTACCAACACCGGCACCCCGGCCAACGGCAACATCTGTTTGGGGCGGCCCATGCGTTTGCCCAGGCCGCCGGCTACGATAACCGCTCCGGCAAAAGTCAGCTCTTCCATGTGTAGATTATTTTACTTTGGCAAAAATCATGCGGCCCGAAGAGGTCTGCAAAATAGAGTAAACGGACACTTCCGTGCGTTTGCCAATATGTTTGCGCCCGTCTTCCACCACTACCATGGTGCCGTCGTCCAAATAGCCAATGCCCTGTTCTTTTTCTTTACCGTCTTTCATAATAAACAGAGACATCGTCTCTCCCGGCAGCACCACCGGTTTGAGGGCGGTGGCCAAATCGGCGATATTGAGCACCACCACATCATACAAAGCGCCGATTTTATTTACATTAAAATCCAACGTCACCACTTCCGCGTCAAAGCTCTTGGCCAATTTGACGATCCGTTCGGTCTCGTTTTCGGCCTTGGGGGTCTTGCTGGTCACGCGCACGGCAATGTCTTTGAGCTCTTGCAAGCGGGTGGCCACGTCTAAACCGCGGCGGCCTTTGGCGCGCTCCAACGGGTCTTTGGAGGCGGCCATTTTGTTCAGCGCTTCCAACACAAAAACGGGCAGAACAATCACGCCGGACAAGAAATTGATTTCGCACAAATCCACAATGCGTCCGTCCATCAATGCGCTGACGTCGGCCACCTTCAAGTGGTGCCCCTTGTAAGAAAGCCCCTCTAAATCGCGCGATTTAAACAAACTGGCCAATACGCCAAACACCATCAGGCCAATTTCCACATAGCGGCTGTTTTGCGCCCACCACGCCAAGGAACCCGCACCGGAAAAATTCTGCACGGCGTAATCGGTGAAAGCAAACAACAAGTACCCCACCAAAAAGCCCAAGCAGGCAATCATAATCTTCACCAGACGCAAGCGTTTAAAAACCGCCTCGGCCAAAATAACAATCAACGCGCACAGCAAACCGCCGGCTAAGGACACCGGGTCCTTATCAATAAAATCATACGTCAAAAACGGAAATGCAATCAGCGTGGAAAAACGAAAAATCCAAATAGGCATGTGCCCTCCAAAGAGTTCCCCGCCGCTACAGCGGGTATAAATTAAAGTATACGTATATTTTATCATTCTGCAGAGGTTTTGTCAGAGCGGACGTAAAATTTGCTCCGAACGCGACGAATAAAACGGGAATTTGATATCATATACATATGATTTTGGAAGGAAAGACCTTGGCCGCCGCATTGCGTGCGCCCTTAGCGGGGCGTGCCGCCGCTGCGCGTGAAAAATTAGGCCGTCCCATTTCGCTGTTTGCCATGGGCTCCAGCGAGGATTACGGCGCGTATGTGTATCTAAAAAAAGAAGTGCAAGCGGCCGAGAAACTGGGGGTTTGCGCCCAGCTCCACTCTGTAGACAGCCGCACGCGGGCGGAAGACTTTGTCGCACGCATTCAACAAGCCTCTGCCGATAAGCACATAGACGCCATTTTGGTGGCGCGGCCGCTGCCCGACGCGTTGGCCCGTAGCGGATTTGAACGGTTCATCGCCCCGGAAAAAGACATAGACGGCATGTCCCCGGTGTCCACGGGAAACCTTTTTTCCTGCAAAACGTGGGCTCAAGTGCAAGCCTTGCCCACCTTCGTGCCTTGCACAGCCTTGGCAGTCATTCGTCTGCTGGACGCGCACGGCATAGACCCGCAAGGGCTGGAAGCCGCCGTCATCGGCCGCTCTTCCACCGTGGGCCGGCCGCTGGCGCATTTGCTTTCTTGCCGTAACGCCACCGTAAAGGTCTGCCACACATTCACCCGGGATTTGGCCCGGGCTTTGCAAAATGAAGATTTAATTTGCAGCGCGGCCGGACAAGCCGGGCTGCTCAATGCAAACAATGTTCCCGCGGGCAGCACCGTGATAGACATTGCCACCAATTTGGACGCGCAAGACCGCCTCTGCGGCGACGCAGACGCCCAAGCCCTGCTGCAAGCGGGGTGCCGTGTTTCCCCGGTCCCCGGCGGTGTGGGCCCGGTAACGCTTGCGTGCCTGCTGGAAAACATTATATTATCAGGGGAAAGGAAGATTTAAGGAGAACTTATGAAAAACACCATCCGCTTCATTGTCTGGGCTGTTTTGGGATTGGGCTTGGCCGCGTGCGCGGGCAATCAAACCCAAGATGAAAAAAATCAACCTCAATACCAGCGCAAAATTTATTTGACCGAACAAGATTATTTGGACGATTTGGACAAACAGGCCTATGCCGAACGCCGCGAGGCCAAACCCAATACTGAGTCGGACTATATTTTTGAAGTGCAGCCCGAAACGCAAAAAAACGTGTATTTCTTTGACGAGCGGACCCGCCCCATGGTGCCGGGTGAACCCAGCGAACGCGATTATAAAAAGACCAAACGTTTGTGGGAAAAACCGCGCCGCTATTCGCCGGAGCAATACTACGCCAACCAACCGGCGGACACGGCGGATAACTCTTCCGATTCGTCCAGCTCAAGCTACGACGGATACGATTATTAAGCGCCTTGTTCTTTATAAAACCCCGCTTTTAAGCGGGGTTTTATTTTCAGTAACGGGGAATTTTCGTTTTCTTGGAAAGTTTAAGCGGCGTGTATTTTTCGCACGCTTCCTCGGGCAAGGTGGCCGTCTGCGGCAAGAAAAGCGCAGGGTCATCGGTAAAAATACCGTCTACGCCAATGCGCTCTAGGGAGCGGGCGGTGTATTTGTCATTAACGGTATAGACAAATACCTTGCGTCCTTCGCTGTGGCAAATATCCACAATTTCTTTGGTAATGCGCGTCTTGCTCATGTGCACGCTGTAGGCGTTGAGGTTGCGCGCCTTTTGCGGCTCAAACAGGCGCGTCAGCAACCCGATTTGCGCTGTGGGCGCCAAATGCCGCAGCCGCTGCAATGTGGGATAATCAAAGCTGGAAAACAACATCTTTTGCATGGCCGCCGGACCAAAGGTGTTTAACCGCCGCCACAAAATTTCTTCTACCCCAGGATATACATTGTCATCGTTTTTGATTTCAATATTGAGCATTTCCAACTCTTCCATAATCACGGGGAACACTTCGCTAAGCACCGGGGGACGCACCACCAAAGAGCGGTCAAAATGGTGCAATACGCGGCAGGTTTGCAAATCCTCAAAGGTAATGTCTTTAATGTCGCGCGTGCACGAGGTATCCGTGCCCAAATTGTAGTCATGATGCACCACCAAGCGGTGGTCTTTGCTGAGGTGAATGTCCAGCTCGTAGCGGGTGCAGCCGGCCTCGCGCGCCAAGGCAAAGGCGGGCAACGTATTGGCCGGAGCGTGCGCACTGGCGCCGCGGTGTGCAAAGTAAAGCATACTTTCAGTATAAAAAAATGCCCGTCGCTTTTCAAGCGTTCTTTTTAGATGAACGGAACGGCAGGCCGGCGGCGGGAAATACTTGAACTTCTTAAAAATCGTTCTGCGCAAAAAATAAAAGAGGGCCCCTGTGCGGGGCCCTTGTTTCAATTTATTTGCTGCTGCGCTCTTGCTTGACGCGCTCGTGCACCAGCCGTTTAAACACGCGGCCGCGTTCTTCGTAATCTTTAAACTGGTCAAAAGAGGAACACGCCGGAGAGAGGAGCACAATGTCTCCTTTTTGGGCATGGGCAAAGGCAAAATCCACCGCGGTTTTTAAGTCGCCGCAGCGGATAATAGGGAACTGCCCCTTCAGCTCGCGCTCAATCTTATCCATACTTTCGCCGATGGTCAGCACCTGCTTGCAGTAAGCTTTTAAATAAGGCAACAGCACCTCGTAAGAAGCGCCCTTGTCGCGCCCGCCCAAAATCAGCCAAATGTGCGGAGCTTTGTCAAAAGATTGCAGCGCGATAACCGTGGAATCTAAATTGGTGGCTTTAGAGTCGTTGATATAAATGACCCCTTTGTGATACGCGCACGGCTCTATGCGGTGCTCCATAGCTTCAAAGCGGTCAAACACCGTTTGAATAATCTGAGGCGGCACACCCACCGCCAAAGCGCACAAGGCCGCCGCCATGGCATTTTCCACATTATGAATCCCCTTGAGCTTGGGGGGACGCAAGCGGTAGCCCGCGCTGAAAATAATTTCGTCCCCGTCAAAAAACACATCTGTTTTCAAAGGATGTTTGGCCTTGGCCGAAAAAGCACTCAGCGTGCCTTTCAACCCAGGGGCCAGCCGGGCGCAATATTCGTCCCCGCCGTTGAGCACGGCAAAATCATTGGTGCGTTGGTTTTTAAACAAACGCGCTTTGGCGCGGATGTAATTGTCCATGCCGCCGTGGTGGTCCAAATGGTCGGGCGTAATGTTGAGCAAACACGCCACCTTGGGCCGGAAGAATGTGCTGTCTTCTAACTGGTAGCTGGAAACCTCTATCACCAAAAAATCTTTGGGACGGATTTCATCAGCCGCGGCAGACACCGGGGCCCCAATATTGCCCGTGACAAATACACGGCGGTGCGGTTTTTTCTGCGTGCAATATTCCTTTAAAATTTCGCCCAACAAAGTCGTGGTGGTGGTTTTGCCATTAGTACCGCTGACCGCCAGTACCGTAATGCCCTTGGGCATAAAAGCCAGTGCCAACTCCAACTCAGAAAAAATGGGAATATGGCGTTTGCGCGCGGCTTGCAGCACCGGGCTTTTGGGAAAGATGCCGGGGCTTTTGATGATAAATCCGCAGTCAAACACCCGCTCGGAATGCCCCCCGGTCTCTACTTCCACCCCGGCAGGCAACCCCAATTTTGAGACGTGGGGAACGGTGTGTTCTTCACTAATGAGCACCTCAAAACCGTGGCGTTGAAGCAAGGCGGCCGCTTGCCGGCCGCTGCGCCCCAAGCCCAACACGCAAGCCCGTTGCCCGCGGAATTTTTCCGGCTTAAACATGGTTTCCCTCCAACGCTTCGCGCACGGTTTGCTGGTCCGAAAACGGCAATACCTGATGTCCGATTTTTTGGGTTTGCTCATGCCCTTTGCCAGCCACGATTACGATATCTCCCGGGCGGGCGGCGGAAATGGCCTTAAAAATGGCGCGGCGGCGGTCCGGCTCTACCTCGTAATTGGAAAAGCCCGCCATGCCTTTTTGGATATCGGCAAAAATTTGGGCGGGGTCCTCGGTGCGGGGATTGTCATTGGTCAAAAAAACCAAATCGCTGTTTTGGCAAGCCGTATGCCCCATCAGCGGACGTTTGGTGCGGTCGCGGTCGCCGCCGCAACCAAACACCGTAATCACGCGCCCCGTCTTAAAATGGGCCACCGTCTGATAAGCCCGCTGCAAAGATTCATCGGTATATGCAAAATCTACAAACACAAAAAAATCTTGCCCCGCGTCAATACGTTCCATACGGCCCGGTACTCCGGGCAACTGCGCCAACCCCGCCAAAGCGGTAACTTCGTCTACGCCGTTGGCCTTGGCTATGCACAGCGCGGCCAAGGCATTGTAGACATTGTGCTTGCCCAGCAAATTGATTTTTCCGTTTAACCCGTTGACGCAAAAGGTGGTGCCGTGCAAGCTTTCTTCAATTTTTTCCGCCCGGTAATCTGACGGTGCTTGCAAGCTGTAGGTCAGCACCCGCACTTTGCCGCGCAGCATTTCTATAAGCTTTTGCCCGTAGGGGTCATCTGCATTGATGACGGCGGTCTTGGGCTCTTTATGATTATCAGCCGATAACAACTCTTCAAACAATTTCTTTTTGGCGGCAAAATAATTTTCAAAGGTGTGATGAAAATCCAAATGATCCCGTTGCAAATTGGTAAACACAGCCGTATTAAAATGAATGTGGCGCACCCGCTGTTGCTCTAAAGAATGGGAAGACACCTCCATCACCAAAGCATCCGTGTGGGCCTCTTGCATTTGTTTAAGCAGCTGAAAAAGCGGCAAGGCCAGCGGCGTCGTGTTGGGCGCCTGTGCGACTACCCGGCCGTTGATACGGTAATTGACCGTACCCAGCACGGATACGCGTTTGCCCGCGTGTTGCAGGGCGGCCTCGGCTAAATAAGAAATGCTGGTCTTGCCTTTGGTCCCCGTCACGCCGGTAATGCACAAATGGTCTGAAGGGCGGCCGTAAAACGCATAGGCTGCATCAGCCATGTCTTGGTCTATGTTGTCAGATTGGAAAAAGGAAGCCGGAGCCGGCACCGCCGGCGCTTGGGCCGAAACCACCAGCACCGCCCCCTTTTGCACGGCGTCCGGGATAAACAAATTGCCGTCATGGTGTACCCCCTTGAGCGCAAAAAAGACAAAACCCGGCCGGACCTCGGCGGAGTTATACGTCAGGCCCGTAATATTCAGGCCGCGCCCAGCGGCAAAAGCAAGTACGCGCGAAAGCATAAAATTTTACAGCACCGTTACGGCCTCGGTGCGTCCCCCCACAATTTTAAGATATTGCATTTTCCGGTGCAGCCCCACGTCCACCGGAATGATGTTGCGCCCGTTGTCCAACACAATCTCAGGCACCTGCGTATGGCCCACCACTTGGCGCAGCTCACTGCGCGGGCAAGAGGCCAACAGATCATCTAAATCTTCCCAAAAAATGCCGCCGAAACGGTCCGTGCCGCTGCGGTGAATGCTGATATTAAAAATGGGATGCCGGAAGAACTCATGTTTAATGGCCTCGCGGAAAATCATATTGGTTAAAATGGCCACATTGTTCTCAGTCAATTCATCCAGCTGCATTTTAAAAATCTTCATCAACTTGTGCGTTACGCCCGCGTGTGTAAACAAAAACCCTTTATAGGCATATGCTGCACGGATTTCAAAATCCAGCACCTGGCGTTTGAGTTTGTCGCGCACCAGTTTGGCCTCTTGCTTGCCAAAGCCGGAGATCAAAAAATTACTCATGAGCAACTCCAGCTCATGGTTACCCACCAAGCGGATCACTTCCCCTTGTTCGGCATTGGCTTGTTTTTGCAATTTATCCAGCAAATCATCCACTTGGCGCGGCTGGGGCCCGCGGTCAAAAATATCCCCCATTTGCACCAAACGGTTCCGCCCGCCGGACCAGTTCAATTGCCCGTCCACCAGTCCCGCGTGGCGCAGAATGTGCACAAAAGGGTCGTATTGACCGTGTACATCGCCCACTACAATGATTTGCCTTTGTGGCCTGTTCTCATCCATAAATAATATAATGACAGTATAGCAAAATGCCTTGCGCCCTGGCGCGGGGCAAATGGACCCATATGAAAATATCCCGCCCCCTTCTTCATGCGCTGCAACGGCTGTTGGGAAAAGAAAACGTACAAACCGATGAGCTGTCTTTGCAGCTCAACAGTTATGACTGTTCCCAAAGCCGCCACCGCCCCGACGCCGTGGTTAAGGTCACCGATACAACGGTTTTGCCCGCATTGGTCCGTCTGCTGGCGCAAGCCAAAGTGCCTTTTATTGCCCGGGCAGCCGCCACCAATCACGCCGGCAGCTGCGCCGCCGTGCAGGGCGGGGTGGTCATCAATGTCAACGCACTGGACCGAATTTATCAAATCAATCTCCAACAAGGTTATGCCGACGTGGCCCCCGGTGTAGTCACCGCGCAACTGCAAGCGCAACTGCACTCCCTCGGCTTTTTTTACGCGCCGGACCCGGCCAGCGAGGCCGTCTGCACCTTGGGGGGCAACTTGGCCCAAAACGCCAGTGGTGCACGCTGCATGAAATACGGCAACACGGCCGACAACACCTTGCAAGCGGATTTGGTCACGCCGCAAGGCCAATGCTTGCCGTTGCGCCATGACGCGCCGGGGCCGGACTGGCTGGGCCTATTGGCGGGCAGTGAGGGGACCCTGGGGCTGATTCAAAAAATGCGGGTTAAAATTTTGCCGCTGCCCAAACAAGTCAAAACTTTTTTGACAACGTTTGATTCCTTGGAAAACGCCGTGCAAACCGTATCTGATTTAGTGGCCCAAGGGCTCATCCCCCGCTGCGTGGAAGCCATGGACCAAACCACCACCCGCGCCGTGGAGGACTTTGCCCACGCGGGTTATCCCACGGACGCGCAAGCCTTGCTGATTTTGGAGTTGGACGGCACCCGGCAACAAATTGCCCGGGATGAAAAACTGCTGCACTCCCTTTGCCAGGCACGCGGCTGCCTGAGTTTTACCGCGGCCCAAAACGAAGAAGAACGTGAAAAATTATGGCGCGGCCGCCGGGCGGCATATTCCGCCATGGCCGCTTTGGCCCCCAGCGTAGCAGTGGGAGACGGCACCGTGCCCCGCAGTGAGCTGGCGCAAACGTTGCGCCAAGTGCGCCGCATTTTGGACCAATACGGCGTGCGGGCCAGTTTGCTCTTTCACGCGGGCGACGGCAATTTTCATCCGCAGATTATTTTTGATTCGCGCAACAAAGAGCAAATCCACCGCGTCAGCAAAGCGCTGCAAGAAATTTTAAAGGCCTGTATAGACCATGGCGGTACGCTGTCGGGCGAGCACGGCGTGGGCATAGAAAAGCGCGCCGTTATGGCGTACCAATATTCGCGCGAAACGCTGCGTTTGATGAGCCAACTTAAAAAAGCCTTGGACCCGGACAACTTAGCCAACCCCGGTAAAATCCTCCCTGTGGGGTTTGAGGATAAAGCCGCACCACATGCAGAAACCGACCCGGAGGTGCTCCGGCTGGCCAATGAAATCAAACGCCGCGCCGAACGCCGGGAGAAAACCCGCATCGTGGGGACGCTGACCCAGTGGGAAAAAGCCACCGCTGCCGATGTGTCCGCCCGCTCATTAAACCGCATTTTAGACATAGACAAGACCAATTATACCGCCACCGTGCAAGCCGGAGTGCCGGTGCAAGAGTTGCTTTTGGTCCTCAAACAGCAGGGCGTATATGCTCCGCTGCCGCCGGAATATCCGGGCACTTTAGGCGGGCTGGTCAGTCAAAAACGTTGCCCGCAGCTGACCCCGTGCCTCATCGGCCTGCAGGCCATTTTACCCAATGGAGATATCATAGACTACGGCGGCAAACTCATGAAAAATGCCGCGGGATATAATTTGTGCCGTTTGTTCACCGGGGCCTGCGGTACGCTGGGGCTCATCACGCGCGTAACTTTTAAAATCTACGCTAGACCCGTGGCGACGCAACTTCTGCCTTGGGCTTGGCCGCAGCGGGAGACCGACCCTTGGCTGCGCGCTCTGCAGGACCAGCTGGACCCGCAACATCTATTTTTAGTTGAGGAAAACATATGAAAAAGATGTTGTTTTCGCTCAATCCTTTGAAATCCGTCCCGGGCAACCCGGGGCTGTGCTCTCTGCAAGAGAGTGTGGCACGCTGCACCCGCTGCAACGGCTGCGTGCAAAGCTGCCCCTCTTACTTCATTTATAAAGAAGAAACTTTTTCACCGCGCGGACGCAATCAAATTTTGCGCCTTTTGCTGGAACGCAGAATTAAACCTGTGCAACACATAGAGCTTTTGGAACGTACCGCCACGCATTGTATGCTTTGCGGACGTTGCACGCGCGCCTGTGCCGGGCATTTGGCCATGGCTGAACACACCTTGGCTTTGCGCCAAGCCCTGGACGTAAACGTCCTGCCCGCCACGCTGCGGGGCGTGTTGCGTTGGCGCAGCCGCCGGCCGGACTTACTGGCCAAATTGGCAAGCACTTATTACTTTTTACGCCGGATTGGCGCGGCCCGCTTGGCCCGGTTGGCTTTGCCCTTGCACTGGTTGAAGCACCTGGATGATATCCTGCCCGACCACCCAATGACTTTGCCCGCCGCCTTGCGCCAAGCCGGGCTAAAGGCCGACTTCTCCCAACCGGGCGCTTTGTATTTGCCCGGTCCGGAAACCGCCTATGTGTGTGGCCAAAACGGCGTGGCCGCTTTGCGCCTGCTGCAAAAGAAAAACCCCCGGCTGCTGTGGGGCTTTTCTTCCGGATTGATGGAGCAAGTGTACGGGGACAAAATCCCGCTGCTAAAAACGGCCCGCCGCTTGCTTTTGGAGTGGGAGAAATGGGCCCAAGGGCGCAAATTACCCTTGGTGACCGATAGCATAGAGATTTACTCTTTCCTTAAAAATTATCCCGTTTTGTTTGCCTCTATGCCCGGTTGGTGCGCCCGCGCGGAAGCCTTGGCCGCACAAGTTTGCTTCATCACAGACTTTATGCCGCTGCGCGGCAAAGCCGCCTGGGATAAAGCCAAAACCGCGTGGGACTGCTCCGGCCTGCTCAGCCCGCAAGACGCCCCCCTGCCCCGCGTGCAGAAAATATTAAAGACACATTTCGGAAAAAATTTGGTAGAGTGTGAGTATAGCCGTTTTCCACTGCCGGCTGGCGGCACGGGTTTTGCCCAAGGTTGCCCCGCGCGGGAAATGGTGCTTGAAAATGGGAAAGACGTCGCACGCGGAAACATCAAGCAGGTGTTTTGCCTCTCGGGGTTGGCCGCGTTGGAGTTAGGTGCGCAGCTGCGGAAACAAAAATTGCAAGCGCGGGCCGGCTCCGTTGTCTGTATATCAATAGAAAAATGAGCGATTTTAGCAACGAAACCCCCAAGTTGTCCGCCGACGAGAAGTTAAACCTTCTCGTGGAGTTTGGCGCGCGCATTTCCTGCGAGCTGCGCCTGGACAAACTTTTAGACATCATCGCCCAGCAGATTACCCGCATGCTGGACGTGGGACGTTGCACCATTTATTTAAAAGATGCCGAGCGCAATGAGTTGTGGTCCAAAATCGCGCAAGGCCGCGGTTTGGAGCACACCGAAATCCGCGTGCCGTTAGACGGCGAAACGGTCACCTCTATCGTGGCGCGCACGGGCCAAACCATTAACTTGGCCGACGCATACGAGGACAAACGCTTCTCTATGGCCGTGGACATGGTGACGGATTTCCGCACGCACACCTTGTTGGCCGTACCGCTCAAAAACAACTCCGGCAAAGTGCTGGGGGTTTTCCAAGTGGCTAACAAAGCCGACGGCTCCCCTTTTGACAAAAAAGACGAGGGCATCTTGTTGCTGCTGGCCACCTTGGCCGCCAGCTCCATTGAAATTGCCAAACTTTACCAAGATGTGCATGTGGCCCAGTTGGAAACCATTTACCGCTTGGCCGTCACGGCCGAGTACCGCGACCAGCAAGACACCCGCGCCCATTTAAAGAACATCAGCATTATTTCTTATTTATTGGCCTTGGCATTGGGCATGAGCAAAAAAGAAGCCGAGCTGATTAAAAACGCCAGCCCCTTGCACGACATTGGCAAGGTGGCCCTGGCCGATAATATTTTGCTCAAGCCCGGCCGCTTGACCCCGGAAGAATTTGAAATTATGAAGTCTCACACCGTTTACGGCGGGCGCATTTTGGAAGGGGCCCACTCCAAGGTTTTGCAAGTGGCCCACAAGATGAGCCTGTACCACCACGAAAAATGGAACGGTACCGGCTACCCCAAAGGCTTGCAGGGGGAGAACATTCCCTTAGAAGCCCGTATCATCACGGTGGCGGACGTGTTTGATGCGCTGTGCGTTTCGCGCGTGTATAAAAAAGCGTGGAAAACCGATGACGCTTACCTGTATATCTTGGGCGAAAGCGGCAAGGCGTTTGACCCGCGCATCGTGGCGGCGTTTAAAAAGATTTATTCTTCCGTACGCAAATTGTATTTGAACCAAACCCCACAGGCCAAGGCTCCTGCCCCGGCCCCCGCGGCGGCAGTAACCCCGCGTAAACAAACCGTGTGATGAAGTATACCTGTCCGCAAGATTTCTCCACCAAATTGCATTTGACGCTCCGGCTGCTCGCCGGAGCGTTGTTGGCTTTTACGCTGGTGAGGCTTGCCCTGTGGCTAACGTACCGGCCCGTGTTTGCCGCACTTTCGCCTACGCAAACGGCGGCCGCTTTTGTGCAAGGGGTTCGGTTTGATTTTTCCGTCATTGCTTTGTTTTTAGGTCCTCTGATTTTCCTTTTGTTTCTGCCCTTCCGCTCCGTCAAATGGGCCAAGGGGTGCTACATTCTGCTTATTACTGTTCTGCTGGCGCTGGGGCTGACTTTGGCCAGTGATTTTATTTACTTTCCGCAAGCCAAGCGCCACATGGCCGAAGAACTGCTGCACGTAAAAAACGAATGGGCCTTTTTGCTGCATTTTGCGTTGATAAACTGCTGGCCCTATCTGTTGGCGGCGGCGTTGCTGTATACCGGGCTGTTGCGTACGGGACTGCGGTACCTCGGGCGGCGCTGGCAGCCAACAAATATGGCCGTTTGGCGCACAGGGGTGGCCTGTGGGCTCATTTTACTTTTTACATTGCTGGGCATTCGCGGCAAATTAGGCGAGGGCAAACCTTTGTCCATGACGGACATCCACCGCTACAGCTCGGCCCCGGCACAGGCCACCTTGATGATTAACGGGGTCTTTTCCTCGTATCACTCCCTGCGCCGCGGGGAGACCGCCCCCACTAACCCCGCCGATGAAAACTGGGCCTTGGCCCAAGCGCAGGCCTTGTTTGCTTCTCCTGAAGAAACCTTTGTCCGCTCCGATTATCCGCTGCTGCGCCAAGTAAAAACCGCCGCGCCGTTTCGCGCTAAAAATGTGATGATCGTCCTGCTGGAAAGCTGGACCCCAAAATACATAGACTCCTTTGGGCAAGGGCACTATCAAGTGACCCCGCATTTTGACGAACTGGCCCGCCAAGGGGTGCGCTTTACCCAAGCTTACGCCAGCGGTGTGCGCAGTATTTTTGGTCTCTCCGCCACCTTTGCCGGGGTGCCGCTCATCCCGGGTTTGCCGCATTTTGCGTATGGGCTGGAGCTCAATCAAATCACCTCGCTGGCGCAAGCGCTGCGCCACCAAGGGTATTATACGGCGTTTATCCAATCTTCGTTGCGCAGCTCGTACCAAATGTGCAATATTTCCCAAAAAATCTTTGGGGTGGAAGAAAGCTTTGGCATGGAAGATATCCCCCGGCTGATGAACTACCGCGCGGAGCAAGACTTTGGCTATGATTATGACTTGCTGCAATTTGCCGCGGGCAAGGCCGACGCCGCCCACCGCGCCGGCAAGCCGTTTTTCCTCTTTACCTTTACGGGCACCACGCATGTGCCGTTTCGGCAAACCACGCCTGAGTTTGACAAATACCCGCGCACCAATGAGGAAAACAAGTATTTAAATTCTCTATACTACGCCGACTATGCCATCGGCCAACTCATGCAACGCGCCCAGCAGGGCGGCTGGCTGCAAGACACCGTGTTCGTTTTTATGGCCGACCACACCATGGCCACCGCCCAAAAGGATGACGAACTGCTGACCAAATTCCGCATTCCGTTTGTAATATACGCCCCGGGGCTGCTGGCGGCGCAGCGGGTGGATTACCCCGTTTCCCAGCTGGACCTGATTCCCACGCTGTATCATCTGCTGCAAATTAAAGAGCCGTTTGCCGCTTTGGGCGTGGACGCGCTGAACCCCGCTGTTCCACATTTTGCATTCATTTCCGAAAGCACCAACCTGGCCTTCATTGACCCCACTGGGCACATCCGCCATAACCGTTTGCAAACCTTAGAAAGCTCTGCCGCAAACGGCACTCCCCAACAACAAGTCTTGCGAGAGCACTTGTTGGCTTTGGACAAAAGCGTACAGGTGCTGTTTGAAAACAACCGCTGGTTCACCCCAGAGCTCCCCCAAAAATAATAAAATATAAGAGTCCTTTTGGCTTTCAACCTTAAGTACAATTTAACAATCAGAGAGGAACTGATGGACAAAAAGACTGTACTCGTAGGTCTAAGCGGGGGGGTGGATTCCACCGCAGCGGCCTTGTTGCTCAAGGAGCAAGGCTGGCACGTCATCGGCGCGACCATGCTAATTTGGGACCCGTCCTTGCCGGTCCCCACGGGCGGACATGACAAAAATGCCTGCTTGGCCCCAGAGAAAGAAGAAGACGTAAAACAAATCCAGGCCTTGGCCGAAAAAATCGGCATAGACTATTTGACGGTGGACTGCCGCGAGGCGTACCGCCAAGCCGTGTTGGACAATTTCCGCTCCGAATACGCCTGCGGGCGCACCCCCAATCCGTGCGTCATTTGCAACAGCCGCATTAAATTTGGCGTGTTGCCGCGCGCGGCGCGGGCGCAGGGCATTGCCTTTGATAAATTTGCCACCGGGCACTATGCCCGCGTGGACCAAGACCCGCAAACCGGGCTCTACCGCCTCAAACGCGCCAAAGACCCCGCCCGGGACCAGAGCTACTTTTTGCACCGGTTGACCCAGCAACAACTCAGCGAAATTTTGTTCCCGCTGGGCGAAATGACCAAGCCGGAAATCCGCGAAATTGCACGCAAGGCCGGGCTGGCCGTGGCCGACAAACAAGACAGCCAAGACTTTTATTGCGGCGACTACAATGACCTGCTCAACTTCCCCAACAAACCGGGAGATTTGGTATTGCAAGACGGCACCGTCATCGGCAAGCACGAAGGCATTTGGGGCTACACCATCGGCAAACGCAAAGGGCTGGGCCTGAGCGGATTTAAAGAACCGATGTACGTGGTGGGCATTGACGCCAAAAACAACCGCGTCATCATCGGGCCCAAAGCCGGCTTATACAGCGACACTTTACACGCCGAAAACCCCACTTGGACGCAAGGCCAACCGCCCGCGGCGGAGTTTGACGCGGAAATTAAAATCCGCAATCTACACCACGCAGCCCCCGCGCGCGTGACCGTGGCGGCCGACGGAAAGAGCTTCAGCGCCCGCTTCCAAGAGCCGCAGCTGTCCATCACCGCAGGACAGAGCGCCGTGCTGTATCAAGGAGATGTAGTCTTAGGCGGCGGTGTTATTTTGTAAGTAAGGTAGGAAAAGGCCCGCTTTTAATAGGCGGGCCTTTTTAGAATATTAATAGGCATAGCGGGTGTAGCTGTTTTCATGTATCCCCTGGTTCTCTTTTTTGCCTGTTTCTGCTAAACAAATCTCTTTGTAATAGGGGGCTGCGCTGTCAGATACTACGCACTCCGGGCGGCGGTTTGTGAAGTCAGGGAAAAAATAAGTAAGACCGTCTTTTAGAGAACACCCTCCACACTGATAATGCAAACAAGCAATATAGCATCGGCCCCACGAATATTCTATTGTCCCTTTATTGACTAAAGTCCCGCCCGCAGGCAGTTGAATGTCCAAATTTTGAACATCAGAGGAAAATTCTCCGTTGGCCATGTAATACGCGTTTTCCGCCTCGGCCAAAGCCCGGGCCGTCGCCTTGACTGTGGCAAAACGGGCCTTCGCCACCGCCTTTTGATATTGCGGCAAAGCAATGGCAGAAAGTATGCCGATGATGAGCACGACGACCAACAATTCAATGAGCGTAAAGCCGCTTAAACGGCCCGTAGAACGATTTTTCATAGTGGGGTTCCTTTTTTGCTAAATTTCGCGTATACGCAAAATTTATCAAAAAAAAAACATTGTGCAAGTGTTTTAAATCGTGTTGCCCACTTCTACGACGACAAAACAAAAATAAACGACAGAAACAATAAGGATGAGATTCCCGATAACAACCCTCGGGAATGACGGCATAGATAAAAACGAAAACGGCAAAAAGAAAATATGGGGCCGTTCATAAAACGTCGTCATCCCCGAGTGTTTCTATCGGGGATCTCAACCACTTTCGCCGTTACGTAGTTACGCCGTTCTGTCGTTCACACAGCGGCCATTGGAGCGCCGATAAAAAATAAAATTTACAACAAAAATCCGCCTTTTGTTTGAGCCGCTGCATAGCGGCGAGTTAAAGGCGGACTAAGCAAAATTTTATTTTTTATGCTCCGCAGGCCCGCGGGGCCTTTTGGTCCTTTTCTGCCCCAGAGAAAAGGACATAAAAAGTGTTCTTTTGCCTACTTTCCTTGCCCTGGAGAAAAGAACCTCACCCCCTATTTCCCTTCGCGCTCTTTCTTCTTCATTTCCTTCCACAGGGCCAAGGCTTCATCAGGCGTGGAGGCCTTTTTATCACCAAAGACGTGCGGATGTCTGCGGTGCAGTTTATCGTCTAAATATTCAATGACATCCTCTATCGTGAATTTTCCCTCTTCGGCCGCAATTTGCGCGTGCATAAGCACCTGCAGCAATACATCACCCAATTCCTCTTTCATATTTTCATCGTCTTGGTGATGAATGGCGTCTATCAGCTCTTGGCTTTCATTTTGCAAGCACACAATCAAACTCTCGTGCGTTTGTTTTTTGTCCCACGGGCATCCCCCGGGCCCGCGCAAGGTGGCGATGGTTTGTTTTAAGTCGTTAAAATTTTTTTTCATTGTCGGCCTCCGGCAAAAATGCTATACCATTATTATATGAAAATATCCTTTAAACTCCTGTTGTGCGCCGCTTTGGCGGTCGTTTTTTCTCCCTGCGTGTTGGCGCAGGTCAGCGTAGTCAAACAAGACGGCAACAAAATTTATTTGGACACCTCTGATTTCAACCGCAATGTATCCGTCGGAGACCGTTTTAAAATTATCACGGCCACGGAAA
This sequence comes from Eggerthellaceae bacterium, assembly GCA_963634865.1. Lineage (GTDB taxonomy): Bacteria > Elusimicrobiota > Elusimicrobia > Elusimicrobiales > Elusimicrobiaceae > Avelusimicrobium. The sequence goes on along the minus strand of CAVHDF010000006.1, from coordinate 20,276 downwards.
AATTGGTCAACCCCAAAACGGGCAAAGAACTGGGGGACGTGTACCACTATTCCCCCGAGGGCCGTATCGTAGAGGTGCAACCGCTCTATGCCGTGGGCGAACTGCCCAACGCAGCACAATACGCCCTGGGCCAAGAGGCCGTCATTACTACGGACGGGCAGACCGCGCCGGTACAGCCCCCCGTGGCGGCGGAAAACAAAGCGACGCAAAACGCTACCGCCGCGCAGCCCCTTTCCAACCGGAAAATGAAAAAATATCCGCTGTTGGAGCGGGAAGTCATCAACGCCGTAGAGGCCGATTTGAACGCGCTGCCCGGTGAAGAAATTGCTTTGGTAGACCGCACGGGCACGCTGCAGCTCTACAGCCCGGAAGGGAATGAATTGCGCTTGCGCGCGGAGCACAAGCTGTCCACGGGCAAAAAGCCGCTGGCTCTGTCCGCCGCGGACCTGACCGGCGCGGGGCAAGCCCAGCTTTTCGTCACGGTATACGACGAAAACAAAGCCCAAATCACCACCCAAGTTTATGAAGTGGCCGATAATGAATTTAAGCTGGTGGCCACGCTGCCGTATTTTGTGAAAGAAATGGGCTGCGCCGAGCAGAAAAAGCTCTACGCGCAAAAACCTTTCACGGGCGGTACCAAGGCGGGCGACGGCCGCCTGCTGCAATATAAAAACGGCAAATTCAGCTTGGGCGAAAAAGCCTTTGCCACCCGCGGCAGCTGGTTGAGCGGGATGAATTTTTACCCGGTGCAATCGGCCCAAGAATCCAACGTGCTCTCTACGCTCAAAAGCGGCCGGATCCGCCTGACATTGCGCAATGGTAAACCCGCCGAAAGCCCGGCCCTTTTCGCCGGGGCGGCAAATCGTGTAAAATATAAGCAGGACATCATTCCTTTTTATCCCTCTTTGCAAGCATACGGCCCGGCGGGCCGCGCCACGCTGGCAGGGGTGGAAAATGTGGGCAAGCTGGGGCTGCTTTCCGAGCAGTTTGGCCAATACAGCAGCAGCAAAATTCATTTTTTGACGTATGAAAATGGTGTTTTAGACGTACAAGAAACCCTGCCTTTAAGCGGATTTGTTTATGACACTTCGTGCACGGCCCGCGGCATTTTGGTGCCGCAGGTGGTCTCGGGCGGGCAAACCATTTTAACCGAAATTTACAGATAATACGAGGAGCACAACCGTGGAAAACGAAAATACAATTCATTTGTTGGACAAAGGCTTTATCCGCCTGGTGGATTTTATGGGCAGTGATAACCGCGTGGTCAGCTCGGCCCGCGTATCCTTCGGCGGCGTATCCAAAGGCGAAGAACGCGACAAAGGCCTGATTAAATACCTCTTAGAGCACCGCCACCATACCCCCTTTGAACATTGCTATTTTCAATTCCACGTATGCTGCCCTATCTATGTAGCGCGCCAATGGATGCGCCACCGCTGGGGCTCCTTTAACGAAGTCAGCGCGCGCTATACTCAAGTAAAAGACGAATTTTATATTCCCTCGCACTTCCGCGGCCAGGACATCAAAAACCGCCAAGGCTCCGTAGAGGCGCACTTGGACGATGCCGCCCTGCGCAAAGTGTACGAAGACAGCGTGGAAGCCTCTTTTGCCGCGTACAACAAACTCATTGAAGCCGGCGTCAGCCGGGAAATGGCCCGCGGCGTATTGCCGGTATGCCAATACACGCAATTTTATTGGAGCGTCAACGCCCGCAGCCTGCTGAACTTCTTGCAGCTGCGCCAAGACGGTCACGCCCAATACGAAATCCGCGTCTATGCCGACGCGATTGCCCAAATTTTTAAAGAAAAAATGCCGTGGTCGTGGGAAGCCTTTGAAGCTTTGAACAAGAGCTTGCCCTTAGGCGCGGCGTAATTTACACAACAAAGGGGTTTCTATGAGAGTGCTAGGCATGATTATGGCCGGCGGCAAGGGCGAACGCCTCTATCCGCTGACCAAGGACCGTTCTAAGCCCTCGGTGCCGTTTGGAGGGAAGTACCGCATCGTGGATTTTGTGCTGTCCAACTTCGTCAACTCGGGGATCTTTTCCTCCTACGTGTTGGTGCAGTATCTGTCGCAAAGTTTAATTGAATATTTGCGCACCACGTGGCGCACGGAAGGGCTCATCCCGGATCACTTCCTCACCTGCGTGCCGCCGCAAATGCGCCTGGGGGAAATTTGGTACCGCGGTACGGCCGACTCCGTACGCCAAAACATCAATTTGGTCAAAGACTTTGCGCCGGACTTGGTGGCCATTTTCGGGGCAGACCACATTTACCGCATGGACGTGCGGCAGATGATAGACTTCCACCTCAAAAATCATGCCGACGTAACCGTGGCCGCCAACACCGTGTCTATCAAAGACGCGCCGTCCTTTGGTATTTTGGGTACGGATGACAATCACCGCATTGTCCAGTTTGACGAAAAGCCCCAAAAGCCCCGCCACATCCCCGGTAATCCCAAAGCTGCTTATGCGTCTATGGGCAATTACATTTTTAACACCGATGTGCTGCTGCAAGTGCTGCAAAAGCGCTTTTGCGACGTGCCGGCCTTGGATTTTGGCAAACACATTTTGCCCAAAATTTTGACGGACCACCGCACCTTTGCCTACGACTTCCAAAGCCAAACGCTGCCCGGGGCCAAGCCCTATGAGGAGCAAGGCTACTGGCGCGACGTGGGCACGATAGAGTCCTTTTGGCAAACGAACATGGACCTGCTGGGCCCCAAGCCCAAGCTGGATTTGGACAATCCCCAATGGCCCATTAACACCACCGCGTACCGCGTGCCGCCCACCAAATATTTGGGCGGGGAAGTGTTCAACAGCATGATCAGCAACGGCTGCGTCATTCACCCCAAGGCCAAAATTAAAAACTGCGTTTTGGCCAGCAACGTGATTGTGCACGACGGGGCCGAGCTGGAAGGCTGCGTGATTATGGACTCGTGCGAAATCAAGCAGGGGGCCAAACTCAAAAAGGTCATCATTGACCGCTTTAATACCATCCCGCCGCGGCAAACCATCGGGCTGGACCAACAGTCCGACGCGCAACGCTATTACATTGACCCGTCTGGCATTGTGGTCATCCCGCGCGGCAAGAGCAAATTCCTCTAAGCTCTTTTACTTCAAAAGGCGGCCTGAAAACGGGCCGCCTTTTTTATATAATAAAAACAATGATTAAGAAACTGATTTTACGCGACCAAGACGAAATCCTGCTGGCTTTGGGCCCGCAAGACAGCAAATTGCGCGCCTTGGAAAAAGAATTTAAAATAGATATTGCCGTCCAATATTCCGAAGACGGGCAAGGGGCCGTGCTTTCTTTAAAGGGCACGCATTCGCGCCTGGACAAAGCGCTGGCCCGTTTAAAAAAGACCTTGGAAATGGCCGCTAAAATCAAGGCCGAAGAACCCGTTTTAGACCGTACGCCGTTTAAAGACAATGTCATCTTCCGCCCGGAAAACGCCCGCCCTATAGAGGCCCGCACGGAAAATCAAAAGAAATATATTGAAGCCGTTTTTGACCATGATTTGTTGGTTTCCGTCGGCCCGGCGGGAACGGGGAAAACCTTTTTGGCCTGCGCGTGCGCCTTACGCGCGCTGGAGCTGGGACTGGTGGAGCGCATTATTGTGACGCGCCCCATTGTGGAAGCCGGGGAAAAGCTGGGCTTTTTACCGGGAGACATTAACGAGAAAACCGACCCGTATCTGCGCCCCATTTATGACGCATTCTACGCCATGCTGGGGGTGGAAAAATTCCGCGCATTGAAATACGGGAATATCTTGGAAATTGCACCGTTGGCGTATATGCGCGGGCGCACCTTGGAAAAAGCGTTCATCATTTTGGACGAAGCGCAAAACACGCTGCCCGCACAAATGAAAATGTTCCTTACGCGCATGGGCGTGGGCTCTAAAATGATTGTAAATGGGGATCTAACCCAAATTGACCTGCCGCAAAAAAGCCTCAGCGCGCTTTTGCAGTTGCCCAAAATTTTAAAGGGCGTTAGCGGCGTGGCCTTTGCTGATTTCGGGCCCGAGGACGTGGTGCGTCATCCGTTAGTCAAAAACATTCTGCATGCGTATGAAAAATGGGACAAAAAAATGTCCAAGGCGGAAAAATGAACATTCGTATCTTTTATCAAACAGACGTTCCCAAACATTTGCGCCGCACCGGGCTGTTTCAAACGGCCTGCACTGCCGCGCTTAAAAAACGGTCTAAAGAAAAAGCCGAAGTAAACATCATCTTTGTAGACGAAAAAGAAATCCTGCGTGTCAACAAAACCTATCTGAACCACCATTATGTAACCGATGTCATTTCGTTTAACCACCCGCGTCCGCCGTTTGACATAGGCATGCCGTGGGCCTTTGGGGATGTATACGTGTGCTACCCGGTGGCGCGCAAAAACGCCGCCTCCTTTGGACATACTTTCCTGCAAGAAATGATGATGTACGCCGTGCACGGCTGCCTGCATTTAAGCGGCATGGACGACCACGACCCGGCCGACCGCGCGGAAATGGACCGGCAAGCCGAAAAAATCATTCAAAAAACCTTACAGAAATAACCCGATAAAAAGCCCCGGGCTTTTGAGCCCGAGGATTTACCAACAAAAGAGGCGGCCCATACGGTGCCGCCTCTTGTACCCTTTCTTCCCTTTTGGGAAATTTATTTAAACGGCTGGTTGGCGACGTGCCCCATATTCATCACGCGTTGATGATATTCCTCGTCACTCTCCCATTCGTATCTGCCGCCGATCGCCGCCAATATTTTTTGGCCCAAGCTTCTCTTTTGGGCTTTTTTGGCGGCCGGTTGCGTTTCTTTGGCAGGTTGTTTGGCAGCGGGTTTTTTCGCTGTGTCTTTGGCCTGTTGCTTGGCAGTGGCCGGATCTACGGCCGGAGCCGTCTTCAGCACTTCGGCGACCAACATCTGCTGATAGCGTTGCTTTTCGGCCGCTTTGCGGACCGCTTTTTCTAACGCCTGCATTTGGCGGGCTTCCTGTTTGCGCGCTTGCGCCTGCACGGCGGCTTGTTGGGCCAAGTATTCTTGCCCAAAGTAGTTAACGTCCCGCGCGACCCCCTGGGCCTGGGCGGCAGCTGCCACGGCTACTACCGCGCAGACACTGATGATTACTTTTTTCATGTTTTCTTTCCTCCGATTTATTTAAAATTAAAAAACCTCGCACTTTTTAAAAAATGCGAGGTTTTCTAAAATCAAAAAAATATAAATCTACAGCATTACAATGTTTCCTCGCAAACAAAACGATACTCGCCCCACATATTAAATAGGGCGGAAATAATAATCGGGTTTTGTTCGTGAGAAATCATCTTCTGCATAAAAAGAGTTTACAATAAATTTGTTTTTCGTGTCAATAAAATTTATACTATTTGTACATGACGCCCCAACTCAACGAACTTCTCAAGCAAACTTCCCGCAGCCTTTATTTAAGCGCGCGCCTGCTGCCGCCGGCCGCGCGGGACGCCTTTGCCGTGGCGTATTTGCTCTGCCGCTACGCAGACAGCATTGCCGACACCGCACTACTCCCCCCGACGAGACGGCTGCACTGGGTGCAGCGCTTTGCGCAGATGATTACTCACCCGCAAGTGCAAGAGCAAACGCAACTGGTGCAAGAAATTTCGGGCGCGTCAGAAAATAAATACGAAGAGCAACTGCTTAAAAATTTGCCTTTGTGTCTGCAGGCGTTTGAAAAACTGCTGCCATGGCAAAAGCAAATCACGTTGGACGTGGTGCACGCGGTGTGTGAAGGGATGGAAATGGATTTGCAGATTTTCCCGCCGGAAACCGCAGGCGAAATAAAAGCTTTGCCCTCGGCGGCGGAGCTAGAGAAATATTGCCGGTTAATGGGCGGGGCGCCGGGGGTGTTTTGGAGCAAGCTCATCTCATACACGGTACCCGTCAAAGTAAAAGAGACTGATTTTTGGACATGGGGCCAGGCCATTGGCGACGCCTTGCAAATCGTCAATATCCTGCGGGACTTGCCGCGCGATTTGCGCATCGGCCGTTGCTACTTCCCCGAAGAAGAACTCAAAGAAAACGGTTTAACCGTTGCAGATTTACTGCAGGCAGAAAACAGCCCGCGGTTTGAACATATCAAACAACATTGGATCAACTGGGGCCGCCAAAAATTACAGCAAGCTAAACTCTTTTATGCCGCACTGCCCAAAACCCAAATGACGCACCGCGCCGCCGTGGCGTGGCCGGCATTGTGGGCGGCAGACACATTAAATAAAATTGCGGCGGAACCGAATTTGTTGGATCCGGCCCACCGCGTAAAAATCCCTCGTACGCGCATTTATGGCACCATGTGCTTGACGCCTTGCATTCTGCTGAGTAACGCACTGTTCAATGCGTGGCTACAAAGCAAGTTAGACAAATAATCTAGCGGACCAGGTAAAATTTCATATCGTCTCTAGTGTACTGCAAAACGCCTCCCATGCTCAGGCATGCTTTTTCCGCCGCTTTATTTTCCACAAAAGCATAGCAAAGCGTTCGTGGGGCATCCTCGGCCTGGTCCAGCCAAATCTGCCAACCGCTAACATTGGAACTACCCTGGCTATTGACACAATAGACATCCCGCGGCGTAGACAAAACGCAAAAGGTGTGCTCGGTGGGTTTCCAATATTCCGTTCCGTTGGGAACCCCGGTCCCGGGCAGGGCAATATCCAAATCAGTAAAAACCCGGGTGTATTCCCCGTTGGCCATAAAATAGCGTTCCTCGGCGTCTTTGATAGACCGGGTTAAAATTTGCAATTCCGCCAAGCGGGTTCGTGTTACCGCCGCCTGATATTGCGGCAGCGCCACCGCGGCGAGGATTCCGATAATGAGAACAACGACTAACAACTCAATGAGCGTAAAGCCGCGCAAACATCCTCTCCCAACGTCATTCCCGAAGGAGTGGCGGCCCGCAGGGTTCGGGAATCTCGTCGTGTTTTTAAGAGGCTGAGATCCCCGATAGAAACATTCGGGGATGACGACATTAAATAACCGGCCTAAACGGCCCGTAGAACGATTTTTCATAGTGGGGTTCCTTTTTTGATAAATTTTGCCTATATGCAAAATTTATCAAAAAAAAAACATTAGGCAAGTGTTTTAAAAAGAGTTGCCAACTTTCCGTCGGCAAAAAAGAAACAAAACGAAGGTCAGCTTTCCAGCCGTGCGGCCAAGTCTTGTGCCATTTTGGCCAAGTGCTGACGGATTTTGGGCTGTTTTTGCTCCAGCATAGGCAGCAGCTCATGGCGCACCCAGTTGCGGGTGTATACGTCGTCAAAGTTGGTTTGGTCCGTCACACTGGAGAGTTGATTTTGTTTAAGGTAGGCCTCCACCTCAGCGCGCGTTACACACAGCAAAGGCCGCACGATTTCCACCGAGGCGTTTAAAGGCCGTCGTACCGGAATGCCGCACAAACCTTGCGCACGCGTGCCACGCAGCAAATTGAGCAGCACCGTTTCGGCCTGGTCATCCAAGTGGTGCCCCAGGGCCAGTTTGCTGGCCCCGTATTTTTTAGCGGCAGCAGCAAAGGCGGCATAGCGGGCTTTGCGCGCGGCGTGCTCCAAGCTTAAATCCCACTTTTTGGCCAAGCTGCGCACGGCCTTTTTTTGTACTACAAGGGGAATTTCCCACTGCTTGCACAAGGCCCGGCAGAAGCGCTCGTCCGCATCCGCCGCCGCACCGCGCAAGCCGTGGTTCACGTGCACGGCGTACAAATCAAAACGCTTTTTGCCGGAAAGATATTTTAGAAAATGCAGCAGGCAAACCGAGTCCGGCCCTCCGGAAAAACCGCACAATACTCCTTCCCCCCTCTTGAAAAAGGGCTCCGAAAATGCCAGCATATTCTTCCAGGTATGGGCTAAAAAAGTATTTGAGGCCATATAAAAAGTATAATAAAATAATCACAGGGTATACAAAATGAACAAACGAATTTTAATTGTAGAAGATGAAATTACCATTCTGCAACTGCTCAGCTTGGTGCTGGCCAAAGCCGGTTATGAAGTGCACACCTGCCAAAGCGGACGCGACGCCATTGCCCGTATGAAAGAGGTACGGCCGCACTTGGTTATTTTAGACGTGATGTTGCCCGGGTTGGATGGCCGCGCCGTGGCCTCTATCATGGAGCAAGACGACGAACTCAATGGCATCCCCATCATCGTTACTTCGGCCTTGGTGGAGTCGGAACATATGTTCCAGCCATTCCCGCAAGTAAAGGCTTTTTGCGCCAAACCGTTTGTGCTTAAAGACTTGGTGTTCAAGGTCAAACAGTGTTTGGGTGACGCATAAGTCCGTCTCACCTTTTCGCCCCGCGGCGCTTTGGCGTGGCGGGGTTTTTAATTGGTATAATAGGGTCATCTTACCCGGCAACAAGAGGCGAAATATGTTTGACCGAAACTACACGTGGGTGATTACGGGCGGAGCGGGATTTATCGGCTCTCACCTGGCCCGGGCTTTGCTCCAACACGGCCAAACCGTGCGCGTGGTGGATGATTTTTCCACCGGGCGTGACGAAAACCTGACGGAAATAGCCTCCCAAATCCAACTCTCTGCCGGGTCCGTGTGCGACGCAGACCTGCTGGCGCGCGCTTTTGCCGGGGCGGACTTTGTGCTGCATTATGCGGCCTTGGTGTCTGTGCCGCAATCGGTGCAAGAGCCTTTAAAAACCTGGCAAATCAATGTGCAGGGCACGGCGCAAGTCTTGCAAGCGGCCCGCCAATGCGGCGTGCGGCGTGTGGTGTTTGCTTGCTCCAGCGCCGTCTATGGCAACGGGCCGGAAATCTGCACGGAGCAAACTCCGCGCAACAGCCAGTCGCCGTATGCACTGTCCAAACAAATCGGTGCGGAGCTGTGCCAACTTTACACCCGCTTGTATGGCTTGGAAACGATTCCTTTAATTTATTTTAACGTCTTTGGACCGGGCAAAAAAGCCGACTCCGCCTATGCCGATGTAATTGCCAAATTTTTGCAGCAAGCGCGCCAAGGCGGGCCCCTGCGGCTGGATTGGGACGGACAACAAAGCCGGGATTTTATCCACGTGCAAGATGCGGTGCGCGCCACGCTGCTGGCCGCGTTAACGGGGGAATCCGGGCAATGCTACAACGTCGCCAGCGGGAAGAGCTATTCTCTTTTGCAACTGGCGGACCTGCTGGATAAAATCAGCGGGCAAAAGCTGCCGCGCACCTTTGCCCCCAAACGCCCCGGCGACGTCAAACGCTCTTGCGCAGATATTTCCAAAATCCGCGCGTTGGGATTTGCGCCTTCGGTTTCATTGGAAGAGGGGCTGCGGGAAATGTGGCTTAAAAAATAGATTTGAAAAACCCCGGCGGTTGCCGGGGTTTTTTAGATTTGGCTGGAAAGTTTCCACTGGGTGTATTTGACCCAAAAAGCGTCCAAAGTTTCTTGCAAGACAAACTCCAGCGGCATATCGTGCCCCACCAATTTTTTGACGCTGGTGGCGGTGTCTTTTAAGGCGTGTTGCAGCGGGTTATTGACGTTAATCCCCACGCCCACCAGCAACCAGCTGGCCCGGCCTTCTTGTACAAAAGACTCCGTCAAAATGCCGCAAATCTTTTTCCAACTACGGGTTTTCTCTTCCCACACCAACACATCATTGGGATGCTTGATTTTGGTTTTAAAACCAAACAGTTTTTTGAGCGCCTCGCACACGGCTTCGGCGGTTTTAATACTCAGCCGGGCATTGTGGCAAACGGGCTTTTCCGGCCGGAGCACCAAGGTAAAATAAATCCCGCCGCGTTGGGCGTCCCAGGTGCGTTCATATTGGCCGCGGCCGCCGGTCTGCTCATACGCCAGCACCAGCGTGCCGTCGGGCGTGCCTTGGCGCACCAACTCGCGCGCCAAATTTTGCGTGCTGTCCAGCGTTTCTACGCTGACCATCCGGCTCACGCGCGGAAGAGGAAGGGTAATTTCTTGCATAAATATATTTTACCAATTAAGCCCCAACCGCCGCAAAAACGCGAGGAATAAGGGCATAAAAAAAGAGGCCCTTTGCAGAGCCTCTTAAATGGAGCGGGCGAAGGGAATCGAACCCTCGTCTCAACCTTGGCAAGGTCGTGTTCTACCATTGAACCACGCCCGCGTAAATCTTGCCGTAAGAAAATTATAGCAAATTTTATTTTAAAAGTGTAGCGGAAATATTTTTTAGGTAATTATTCTGCGCCACTTCTTGACGGACGGCCGGATTTCTCTTCAGCGCCGCCAAAGCCGCGTTGGAGTTAATCAGCCGTGCCGCTTGGGCCGGATTATCGCGGTAATATTTCACTGCTTTGCTAATCAACAGACTGGAAAACAAACGGCTGCCCGCCAACGCTTGCAACAGTTGCGGAGAAGCAAGCACCTTTTGCACCGTCTCATCAGCTAAAAAGTCCGCCACCGCCTTGGGGTCTTGGGCCAAGCGGGCCAAAGCCGCCGGGTCGGCCAGCAACGGGGCCACATCGGGCCGGGCCAAAAAAGCTTCCGTCACTTCGGCGCGGTTAAACAAATAGCGCAGCAGCTCCGGGTCCTCGGCGTTGGAAGAAACATTGATGGACAAGGCCCACGGCGCGGCGCCAATGACTTTGTAATTGTTCGGCGTCAACGCCCGGTAATTATACCGGGAAATCACCGGCAATGTGGAGCCTGATTCCACCACTGTTACGTTGCGGTCTTGCCCCTCGCCAACTTGCACGTAACGCGGCCCGCTGGAGGGGTTAAACGTGCGGTCCACCACCAGGCCCTTCAACACGGAAGGGTCTAAAGACGCGGTAATGTTTTCCGCCCGTTTCTGCGCCGAGAAAATAAACAAAAGAGAAACCAGCACCAAGGCCGTGACCACCCCGGCGATGATAGCCGCCCGCTTGTCAGAAGCTTTGCGCGCGGCCGCACGGGCCGCCGCCTGTTGCGCAGACACCCCCGTCTGAGTGGCAGCCGTTGTTTTCTGTTGCCCTTTCGGGTGCCGCAAAAGATCCATTAGTTTCTCTTTTTCCATACCGATATTGTAACAAATAAGCGCTCCCCCCGCACAAGAGCGCGCCGGGGGTGCGGCGGATTTGGTATAGTTTATATATGAAATCACACACCGAATATTTAGTGCTCAACACGCCCAACCGCTACGACATCGTCAATATCACCCCGCAGGTGGAAGCCGCTTTGCAAAAGAGCGGCATCCGCGAAGGGCTGTGCTTGGTCAATTCCATGCATATTACCTCCTCCGTGTTTATTAATGACAATGAACGCGGCCTGCATGCCGATTTTTTGCGCTGGGTGGAAAAACTGGCTCCCTACGGCGTAGATAAATACCAACACAATTTGACCGGGGAAGACAACGGCGACGCGCATTTAAAACGCACCCTGCTGGGGCGGGAAGTGGTGGTGGCCGTTACAAACGGACGCTTGGATTTCGGCCCGTGGGAAACTATTTTCTACGGTGAGTTTGACGGGCAACGCAACAAACGCGTTTTGATTAAAATTATCGGAGAATAATATGAAGAAGACTATTTTTTACCACGATACCGACTGCGGCAATGTGGTTTATTACGCCAACTATTTGAAATATTTTGAAGAGGCACGCACCTTGTTTATGGCGGAGAAGGGATTCTCCGTACCGGCGCTAATGCAACGCGGGTTGTATTTTGTAGTGGCGCGGCAAGAGGTGGAATACAAATATTCCGTACGCTACGCCGACGTGATAGACGTCAGCACCAAAGTGTTGGAAATTTCAGATATTAAAATTGTATTTGAAAATATCATCACCAACCAAAACGGCCGCCTCTGCACCAAGGGCAAAACCACCCTGGTCTGCGTGGACCGCACGGGCATGCCCACCCCCATGGGCGCCGACGTAAAAGCCGCCATGATGAATTAGTATTATTTTACCCCCCGCCGATTAGCGGGGGGTTATCAATATTCGCGTGTTGCGCTGGAGTTATTTACTTTTTTCCCCACGGCAGTGCAAATTTTTCCCAAAAGTGACTCTTCCTTAAAAAAACGATGGGGATGAGAAACTTCCAATATTTTCATAACAACAAACCCTGACGCACTGCACATCGCCTCTTTTTCAGGATAGCAGCGTAAGCTTTCCCATTCCAAAGACATTCATCCATGTACAAAATCTCACAGCTTTTATTAAATCTGCACCGCCAAGCCCTAATAATAAAGTAAAATATATTCACTATGACCTTACAAGAATTTAAAACCCTTTGCGCCCAAATTGAGCGCGAATATACCGATAAAATCTCCTCTGCGGCGGACTTAAACGCCGTGGAAGAGCTGCGCGTGGCCGCCCTAGGCCGCAAAGGCGCACTGACTGAGCTGCTCAAAAACCTCAAGGATTTTGCCATAGAGGATAAAAAAGCCGCCGGCCCGTTGGGCAATGCCCTCAAAACCGCTTTGACCGCCGCCTTGGAAAACAAGGCTCATACCTTGGCCGCCCAAGCGTTAAACGAACAATTAAGCCAAGTGAACTTGGATTTGACCTTGCCCGCCCGCCCGGTGCCCGCCGGACGGCGCCACCCGCTTTCCATTGCGCAAAAACGCATGACGGACATCCTGTCCAAACTGGGTTTCACCTGGGCGGAAGGACCGTGGGTAGAGGACGAAAAACACAATTTTGATATGTTAAACATCCCACTGCACCACCCGGCGCGCGACGCGCAGGATACGTTCTTTGTGCAGACGGGTTCGCCGTTGTCTATGGTATTGCGCACGCACACGTCCAACGTGCAGAGCCGCTTTATGGAAAAACATAAACCGCCCCTGCGCATTATGGCCCCGGGCCGCGTGTTCCGCAATGACAGCTTAGACGCCACCCATAGCCCGGTATTCCACCAAATTGAAGGGCTGTACGTGGACAAAAACGTCAGCATGGCCGACTTAAAACGTGACCTGACCGCCTTTATGAAAGGGCTCTTGGGCGACAAGACGGAAATCCGCTTTCGCCCGTCGTTCTTCCCGTTTACCGAGCCCAGCGCCGAAGTGGACGTAAAATGCGTCTTCTGCGCGGGGAAAGGCTGCAATATTTGCAAAGGCACGGGCTGGATTGAAATGCTCGGATCGGGCGTGGTACACCCCAATGTGCTCAAAAATTGCGGCATTGACCCCGAAGTGTACAGCGGCTATGCCTTTGGCATGGGCGTAGAACGTTTGGCCATGATGATGATGAACATCAACGACATCCGCACATTTTATGAAAATGATTTGCGTATTTTAAATCAATTTTAAGGAAAAACTATGAAGATATTGTACAGTTGGTTAAAAGATTTCATTGATATTGACCTCACGCCCGAAGAGCTGGCGCAGAAGTTTACGCAGCTGGGCATTGAGGTGGCCTCGGTAGAAAAGACGGGGGCGGACTTTGAGGGTGTGCACGTGGCGCAAATTACGCAGATTGAAAACCACCCCGATTCCGACCACCTGCATTTGGTCACGCTGGACTTGGGCGGTGGGAAAACCCAACGCGTGGTCTGCGGGGCCCCCAATGTGGCCGTCGGGCAAAAGGTGCCCTTGGCCCGCGTGGGCGCCCGGCTGGGCAAAACCGTATTGACCCCGGCCAAAATCCGCGGGGTGGTCAGCGAGGGGATGATTTGCTCCTCGGACGAACTGGGTTTAACCCACACCCGCGCCCGCGGCATTTTGGTGCTGGATGAAAACATCCCGCTGGGCACGGACGTGCGCAGCTTATACGGCAAAGCCGATGCCTTGTTTGATTTGGAAATTACTTCCAACCGGCCGGACTTGCTCTCTCACTTGGGCGTAGCGCGCGAATTATCCGCACTGCTGAATTTGCCCGTGCATATGCCGAAAGTGGAAGAAATCGTCGGCGAGGGCGAAAGCTTGCAGGTGGACGTGCAAGACGCCAAGGCTTGCCCGCGCTATACGGGGCGCTTGCTGCGCGGCGTGAAGAATGCGCCGTCTGCGCAGCTCATCCAAGACCGCTTGGCTGCCATGGGCCTCAACCCCAAAAACGCGTTGGTGGACGTAACCAACTATGTCATGTTTGAGTTGGGCCAACCGCTGCACGCCTTTGACCGCGGCGAAATTGAGGGCGACACCATTGTGGTGCGCCGGGCGACCGCCGGGGAAAAATTTACCATTTTGGACGGACGTGAGCTCACTTTGGACGAGAACGCCTTGCTCATCGGCGACAAGCAAAAAGCCACCGCTTTGGCCGGCGTGATGGGCGGGCTGGACTCCGGCATTAAAGAAGACACGCAAGAGGTCTTTATTGAATCGGCGTATTTTGACGCACCGACCATTAACAAAACCTCCAAAAAATACGGGGTGTCTTCTGACTCTTCCCAACGCTTTGAGCGCGGGGCCGATATCGGCATGACCGTGTTTGCGCTGCAGCGGGCTACGCAGTTGATTTTGGCCTCTTGCGGCGGCCAACCCAGCCAAATCCGCGACGTTTACCCACAAAAATTTGAAAACCCGGTCGTGTCTTTTACCCCGGCGCAAATCAACGCCATTTTGGGAGCGGACATTGCCGAAGACAAACTCAAAGACATTTTCGCCCGTTTGGCCGCCCGGTTTGACGCTTCCGCCACGCCGTGGACCTTTCAGGCTCCGACGCACCGGCGCGACTTAAACCACCGCTGGGACTTGGCCGAAGAGGCCGCCCGCTTTGCCGGGTTTGACTGCATTCCGGCGGGGGAATCGCGCGCGTTTGTCGGCTTTACCGAAAACCCCAAAGGGGTGGATTTGTTGGAAATCTTCGGGCAGAAGCTGGCCGGACTGGGGTTCTACGAATGCAAGAACATTGATTTCTTGGGCGAAAAGGAACTGCAAGCCTTTGGCTTTGAAACCAAAAACGCCGTAAAAATCAAAAACGCGATGGCGCAAGGTTGGGACTATCTGCGCCCGACGCTGTTGCCCTCTTTGCTTAAAAATATTGAGTTCAACGAACGCCGCGGCAATAAAGATTTGGCCTTGTTTGAAACCACCCGCACCTTTACCCTCATCAAAGGGTTCCCTGCGGAGGCCTATACGGTAGCCGGCGTATTATGCGGCCGCTTGACCGCTGAGCCGTTCTTTCAAGCGGAGCAGCCCAAGCCGGATTTCTTTTTCTTAAAAGGCGTGCTGCAAGATTTGTTGGGCGGCTTTGAGGGGGTACAATTTGTCCCGGCCGAAAAAGCCCCGGTGTATATGCACCCCAAAATTTGTATGGATATTGTGGCCAACGGCAAAAAAATCGGTGTTTTTGGGGCGGTGCATCCGCTGACGCTGCAAAATTTCTCCGTCAAAGCAGCGGAAGTATGGGCTTTTGAATTTTCCGCCAAACAGTTGGAAAAAGGCTACAATGCCCAGCACTTCCACCCGGCGCAAGCCGTGGCGCAGTTCCCGCCGTCTCTGCGGGATTTGTCGGTCGTGGTGGACAAAACGGTCTCTTACCAGCAGCTGGCGCAAACCCTGCAAAGCACCACCTTGCCGATGACGCTGCACTTTGATTTGATAGACTTGTACGAGGGAGAACACGTACCGCAAGGCAAAAAGAGCGTGACGTTTACCCTGGCGTTTAGCGCGCCGGAGCGTACCCTCAAGGACCAAGAAACCGACGAAGCCTTTAACGCCTTGGTCAAAAATTTAAGTGAGAAACTGGGCGCCCAGTTAAGATAATGCAAGAAAAACTCAAACAGCTGGAACTTTTGGTATCGCAAGCCGCCACCCGTTTGCAAACCCTGCAAAAAGAGGAGGCGGCGCTGCGCCAAAAAGTGCGGCTGCAAGAGGAAACCATTATGCGCTTAAAAGAAAGCGAGGCCGAACTAAAAGCTTTGCGCGAATGGAAAAAGACCGCCGTCAACACGCTGCGCAAGCTGGAAACGCGCATAGACAAAGAGCTGGCCAAAGCGCAAGAGCAGCAGGATTGGCTGTAAGGATTTCATATGCCCAAAAATACGGTAAGTGTAGAAATTAAGCGCATTCCCTTAGACGTGGAAATTCCCGATTTGGGCTATGTGGAAATTGCCGATTTGGCCGCCCAAGTGGAAAAGGAAATGAAACGCCTGCAAGAGGAAGAAGGCGTCATTGACACGCTCAAACAGGCGCTGATGGTGGCCTTGGAATTTGCCGCGAAGGATTATTTAAAACAGCTCTCCGACGGGGGAAAGCAGAAAGAAGATTCCTCCCGTGTGGACCAGCTCATTTCCAAGCTGCAAGGGGTCTTGGGCACCCCCGCCAAATAAGACGCAAGGATTTGTATGCAAGATGATTTCATGCCGCTGGCCGCGCGCCAAGCACCCAAAAAAATAGAGGAATTCGCCGGGCAACCGCACTTGCTGGGCGAAGGGAAAATGTTGCGCCGCCTGCTGGAGACCGACACGCTCAAATCCGCCGTCTTTTTTGGTCCTCCGGGCTGTGGCAAAACGGCCACCGCGCGCTATGTGGCCGCCCGCACGCAAGCCCACACGGTAGAGCTCAATGCCGCCGCGGCCGGCGTGGCGGATATCAAAAAAGTATTGGCCGAAGCCAAAGAGCGCGCCCGCACGCCGACCTTTGAAGAGCGGCGTACCTTGCTGATTTTGGACGAAATTCACCATTTCAACAAAACCCAGCAGGACGTGCTGCTGCCCAGCGTGGAACGCGGGGACATCATCCTCATCGGCATTACGACGGAGAACCCCTATTTTTACATCAATACCGCACTGCTTTCCCGGTTTTCCGTTTTTGAATTTAAACCGTTGTCCGATGCGGACCTGCGCAAAATTTTACTGCGCGCGGCCGATAAAGAGCAAGTCAGCATGACCGACGAGGCCGCCCAATATTTTATTACCCAAGCCAACGGCGACGGGCGCAAAATGCTCAATGCCTTGGAAATTGCCTCTTTAACCACCCCGCCGGACAAAAACGGTCTCAAACAAGTGGACTTGGCCATAGCCCAGGAATGCATCCAAAAGCGCCACCTCAATTACGATAAAAAAGGCGACGAGCATTACGATGTCATCTCCGCCTTTATCAAATCCATGCGCGGCTCGGACCCCGACGCCACCGTCTATTGGCTGGCCCGCATGCTGGAAAGCGGGGAAGACCCGCGCTTTATTGCGCGGCGCATTCTCATTTGCGCCAGCGAGGATGTGGGGCTGGCCGAACCGGCGGCGCTGATGATTGCCCAAGCGGCCTTTAAATCGGCCGAGGTGTTGGGCATGCCCGAGGTGCGCATTCCCTTGGCCCATGCGGCCATTTACGTGGCCTGTGCGCCGAAGAGCAATTCGGCTTATTTGGCTATAGATGCCGCCTTGCAGGAAGTGCGCGAGGGCAAGTTGCGCCGCGTGCCGGACCATTTGCGCTCCGGGATGAAAAACGTGGGCTATAAATACGCGCATGACTATCCCAACCATTACGTCAAACAACAGTATATGCCCGACCCGGTGCAATTTTTCCACCCGACCCAGCAGGGCAAAGAGGGTCCGCTGATAGAGCGGCTCAAAAAAATCAAAGGACAATAAATGGAACCCGAAGCCCCCTTTAGAGGCCAAGTTTTCAGTGTGACCGCCATTACCCTGGCCATCAAACAAATGATGGAGGGGGTCTTCCGCGGCGTGTTTGTAGAGGGCGAAATCAGCGGCCTGCGCCAGGCCCAAAGCGGACACGTGTATTTTGACCTCAAAGACCGCGCCGCGCTGCTGGCCGCCGTGATGTTTAAATGGGACGCGCGCAAAAACGGCCAGGACCTGCAAGAGGGATTGCAAGTGCGCGTATTTGGGGATTTGACTTGTTACGCCAAACAAGGCAAATACCAAATTGCCGTCAAAACCGTAGAAGCCCTGCACAAGGGCGATCTCTTTTTAGAATTTGAAAAGCTTAAAAAGAAGCTTCAGGCCGAGGGCCTTTTTGATGAGCGCCGCAAACGGCCTATCCCGGCTTTTCCGCGCCGGATTGGCGTGGTGACTTCGCCCACTGGGGCGGCCATTCGGGATATTTTGTCCGTCCTGCGCCGCCGCAGCCCCAACCTGGAGGTCATTTTAGCCCCCGCCTTGGTGCAGGGGGACGGCGCCGCCGCGCAGATAGCGCAAGGCATTGCCGATTTAAACCGCCTAAATCCCGCACCAGACGTGCTTTTGGTAGGCCGCGGGGGCGGAAGCATGGAAGACCTGTGGGCCTTTAATGAAGAGCCGGTAGCGCGGGCTATTTTTGAAAGCAAAATCCCCGTGATTTCCTGCGTAGGGCACGAGGTGGATTTTACCATTGCCGATTTTGTGGCGGATTTGCGCGCGCCGACCCCATCGGCCGCCGCGGAACTGGTGGTGCAAAACGCCGATGGCGTGGCACAACATATCGCCCAACTGCAAAAGCGGTTGTTCCAAGCCGTCAGCCTGTTCTATGAACGGGCCAAAGCGCGGGTGGAATTGGCGGTCAACAGCCGTATTTTTAAAAACCCGCAGCTGCTCACGCAAGAGAAAGAACAGCGCGTAGACGAGCTGTCCCTGGCCTTGGAAAACGCCTTTGAAAAACGGGTGCAAGCAACGCAAAACCGCTTGGAATTGTTGACCCAAAAGTTAGTAGCGCTCAGCCCCTTTTCCGTACTGGGGCGGGGATATAGCATTACACGCAAGGCCGACGGCAGCGTGGTGTCGCGCGTGGGGCAAGTGCAAGAGCAAGAAACCATTTACATTCAAGTCAAAGACGGCATGATACATGCGGAGGTCAAATGAAGAACGGATTTGAAAGCAAGCTCAGCCGCTTGGAAGAAATTGTGGCCAAGCTGGAAGAGGAACAAACCGATTTGGACGCGTCGGTCAAACTGTTTGAAGAGGGCATTGCGCTCTCTAAAGAGATGACGCAAAAATTGCAGGAAGTAAAATTTAAAGTTACCGCGCTCAAGAAAAAGGGCGCCCAGCTGCTGACCGAGCCTTTTGACGCGCCGGCCGGCAGCGCCGACGAAACGGACGGCTCCGATGACGAATAAAAAATTACGGTTGGATATGGCTTTGGTGGAGCAGGGGTTCTTCCCCAGCCGCACGCGCGCACAGGCCTCTATTATGGCGGGCGAAGTGCTGGTCAACGGCCAGTGCGACACGCGGGCCGACCGCGCTGTTTTGCCCGAGGATGTCCTTTCTCTGAAAGAAAAATCCTGCCCGTATGTATCGCGCGGCGGGCTGAAACTGGCCGGGGCGCTCAAGGCGTGGAACATCTCCGTGCAAGATAAAATTTGCGTGGACATTGGCGTGGCCACGGGCGGGTTTAGCGACTGCATGATTCAAGCCGGAGCGCGCGAAGTGTACGGAGTAGATGTGGGCAAGGGCCAGCTGGCCGACGAAATGCGCCGGTATAAAAACTTTCATTTTAAGCCCGAAACCAATGCCCGCTATATGACGGCGGATTTATTTGAGCACGCCCCGCAATTTGCCGCGGTGGATGTGTCGTTTATTTCACTGACGATGATTATGGAGCCGTTATTTAAGGTGCTGGCGGCGCAAAGTGATGTGGTGTTCCTCATCAAACCGCAATTTGAGCTCACCCCCAAGCAGGTGCCGCACGGCATTGTCAAAACAGAGGAAAACCGCCAAGAGGCCATTGCCCGAGTGCAAAGTTTCTTTGAGGCAAATCTAAAAGATAAATACGGCGGGCAGAGCCTAGAGCTGATGCAAAGCCCTATCAAAGGCACCCACGGCAACACGGAATATTTGTGGCACGTTAAACTAAACAAACCCGCTTAAGCGCGGGTTTGTTTTTGGGTTAAAAGACGGACATTTTACTAGACTAAAAATTAAACCGATACAGCGGATAACCAGTAGAGCCAGTACCAATTTGCGTTCCGAAAGAAGCGCACACTCTATCCCCAATCTCATTTACTCCATAACAATCCTTACGGGCCCCTGAGCAGAAATCAATGATCAGTGGTAATTTTTCACTAGATTCAAGATATATGCAGTTGAGTATTGTAGAAAAGCGCAGTGTGCCTATCGGGGTCCCGCTATAGATCCTCTGCTCCTCCATTCCGCTCTCGGACTCGTAGGGGACTTGAACATCCAAATCCTCCATATTGGCAGAATATGTTCCATTAGCTATAAAATATCTCTCTTGGGCTTCCAACAAACTACGCAGCACAGGCAAAACTTTAGCCACCCGTGCCTTCGCAACCGCCACACGGTATTGCGGCAGGGCAATGGCGGCGAGAATGCCGATAATGAGCACAACGACGAGAAGTTCAATGAGCGTAAAGCCGCCTATATGTCCTCTCCTTACGTCATTCCCGAAGGAGCGGCGGCCCGCAGGGTTCGGGAATCTCGTTGTGTTTTTAAAAGGCTGAGATCCCCGATAGAAACATTCGGGGATGACGACATTAAATAGACGGCCT
>CAVHDF010000005.1:0-53863 GCA_963634865.1 Eggerthellaceae bacterium | reverse complement strand
TAAGCGTATTTTTAATAAAAAAGGAACCAAGCTATGAAAAATCGTTTTACGGGCCGTTTAGGCGGCTTATTTGGGAATGACGTAGCAAGAGGATATTTGCGCGGCTTTACGCTCATTGAGCTGCTCGTCGTTGTGCTCATCATCGGTATTTTATCGGCCATTGCATTGCCGCAATATCAAATGGCGGTTACCAAATCCCGCGTGGCCACCATGTTGCCCCTCATGCGCCGCTGGTACGACGCCATGGCTATGTACAAGATTGAGAATGGATACTACAGCGAAGGATTTAGTCGTCCGGGTAGTGCGGAGTTAGGCGTATCATGGCCGTCTGATTGGACCTGCTCCGAGGGGTGGGCTGGATTGGAATGTTGGAATGAACAATGGTATTGTATGGTAAATGAGGAAATGCTCGGAGAAGTATACTGCAGAATGGAGTGGTTGGAAAATGAACCGCTTGTTCAGATGAGCCAGCCCGATGATCCCTATTATCCGCCTGGAAAGAGATTTTGCCTAGATAATGAAAAAGTCTGCAAGGCTTTAGGGGGAAAAGAAATCCCCGGATACTCCGGCTACTACGAGTTTTAACCAAATTTCCTGTTCACCGAAAATCCCCGGGCAAAATCCCCGGGGATTTCCACATTTTATCTTTAAAACAAACGGATCTACAAAGTTTTGCCCAGTTCCAAGGCCTCGTGCAGATACGGGGTTTTGATAATCTCGCCGTGTTCGGGCACCTCCCCGGCCAGCACCCAGCCGCGGTCCTGCCAACCCATATAGTCGGCAATGCTTTTGTAAGTGGCTTTTAATCCTTCAAAATCGCCGTCTTTTTCATTCCCCGCCGCAGTGGCCAGCAGCACACTCTCCTTGATTTTCAGCGTGCGTTTGGCGTGGGGGCGTTTGTAGGCGTAAAATTTATCCACTACGGCCTTGAGCTGCGCGCTCATCGTGAACCAATACAGCGGCGTGCAGAGCACCAGCACGTCGGCCTCTTCCAATAGGGGAACCAGTTTTTCAAACTCATCCTTAAAAATGCACGGCTGGTCAGAGCTCCAGCATTTGTCGCACGCATGGCAAGGCAAGACGGGGTGAAACGCACTTTCAAACACATGGGCCGTATGCCCGGCGGCCTTGGCCCCTTGAATGAACGCATCAGCCAGCAAGGCGCTGTTGCCCAGTTGGCGCGGGCTGCCCGTAAGTACTAAAATATTTTTTTTCATAGGCTCTCCTTGTGCGTATTTTAGCAAAATCTAAGCCCTTGCGCGCGGGCAATGCGCGCGCGTACGAAAGTTTGCCCCCAAAAGGGTGCCAAAAATTATAAAATATAGCTAACTATGAACACCACCATTTGCGCACCCATTACCGCCGCCGGACAAAGCGCCGTGGCCTTGGTCCGCCTCAGCGGGCCGGACTGTTTGGCGATTTTACACCGCTTGACGGGGGAAAAGAAAAACTTTCCGCCGCGTCAGCAGGTATTTTGCCGTCTTTACGACGGAAAAGCGGTGCTGGATGAAGCCTTGGTGACTTATTTTGAAGCCCCGCACAGCTTTACCGGGGAGGATGTGGCGGAATTTGCCCTGCACGGTTCGCCCTACATTCGCGGGCGCCTGCTGGAGCTGCTTTGTGCGGCGGGGGCCGTTCCGGCGCAGCGGGGGGAATTTTCTTACCGGGCGTTTTTAAACGGCAAAATGGACTTGCTGGAAGCGCAAGGCTTGTGTGATTTGATTTCCGCTGGAAACAAGGCCGCGCATGACTTGGCCTTGTCTTCTTTAGACGGCCGCTTGAGCGAAAAATTAAACCAAATCAAAGCCAACTTAACCGACACCTTGGCCCAAATAGAAGTGCGCTTGGACGACGTGGACGAAGAAATGCCGCCGCTTAACGAAGCGCAAACCCTGCAAAGCTTGCAGACGTGCGCGGGGCAACTTTCGCGCCTGGGGGATACGTTTTCCGTCGGGCGGTTCATCAAAGAGGGGCTTAAAACGGCCATTGTCGGCGCGCCCAATTGCGGCAAGTCCAGCCTGCTCAACGCCTTGGTGGGGTTTGACCGCGCTATCGTAGCCGACCAAAGCGGCACTACGCGCGACACCGTAGAGGAAACCTTGGATTTAGACGGCCAAAAAATCATTTTAACCGACACCGCCGGCATTCGCGACCACGCCTTGGACCCGGCCGAGCAAGAGGGCATGAAACGCAGCCTGCGCGCCATGGAAAAGGCCGATTTGGTTTTGTTCGTGGCGGATTTGTCGCGCGCGCTGACCCCGCAGGAACAAGCGTTGTGGGACGATGTGCAAAAGCAAAACAAGCCCGTGATTTTGGTGCTTAATAAATCCGACCGGGCCGATGAGGCCGCCTGCTGCCCGCTGGCGCAAAAGGCGCAATACAGCGTCACGCTTTCGTGCAAAAACGGGCAAGGCATTGACGCATTGAAAAAACAGATGTTGGCCTTTGTTTCCGCTCCGGCCGCCCGCGCCGAAGACGGCGTGATGATTTCCAATCTGCGCCAATACCGCGCGGTGGTGGACGCGCAAACCGAGCTGGAGAGCGCCGCCGTACAGTTTACCCGCGGGGCCGGGTTGGAAATTTACGCCGAGCATATCCGCGCCGCGTTGCGCGCGTTAAAAGATTTAATCGGAGAGGTAACCGCCGACGATGTATTGGGCGTTATTTTCTCTAAATTTTGCATGGGTAAATAAATGTTTGACTACAAAGAAATCTATGATGTGATTGTCATCGGGGGCGGGCATGCCGGGTGTGAGGCCGCCTTGGCCTCTGCCAAAGCCGGGGCCAAAACCCTGCTGATGACGCAAAGTTTGGACACCATTGCCCAAATGTCCTGCAACCCCTCTATCGGCGGCATTGCCAAGGGACAAATTGTGCGCGAATTGGACGCGCTGGGCGGGGCCATGGGCCGCATTACCGACTCTGCCGCCGTGCATTACCACCTGCTCAATACGGGCAAGGGTCCGGCGGTGCATTCGCCGCGCGTACAGTGCGATAAAAAAGCCTACCAATTTAACTTTAAACACGCCTTGGAGCTGCAACCGGGGCTGGATATCATCCAGGATGAAGCGGCGCAACTGACCGCCACAGACGGCGCCGTAGACGGCGTTATCACGCGCCGCCACACGCGCTATCACGCCAAAGCGGTGGTATTGACCACGGGTACTTTTTTGGCGGGGACCATTCACATCGGCGAAGAAGTGTTTCCCGGCGGACGCTACAACGATATGCCCAGCAATGAGCTGTCTGTTTCGCTAAAAAGCTTGGGGTTGCATATTTTGCGTTTTAAAACGGGCACACCCATGCGTATTAATGCGCGCGGGATAGACTTTTCCAAATTCCGCTTGCAACCCTCTGACGACCCGTTTCAACCCATGTCTCACTTTACCGACTATGCCACGCAAAGCCGGCGGCATTTTATGAGCTGCTACATTACCCGCACCACCGAGGAAACGGATAAAATTTTGCGTGAAAATCTGCACCGCTCGGCCATGTACAGCGGCAAAATTCACGCGCTGGGGCCGCGCTATTGTCCCTCGGTAGAGGACAAGACCAAAAAATTCCCCGACGTCAAAAGCCACCCGTTGTTTTTAGAGCCGGAGGGGAACAATACCGAGGAATATTATATCCAAGGTTTTTCCACCAGTATGCCAGAGGACGTACAGCGGGCCTTGCTCAAATCCGTGCCGGGGCTGGAAAACGCTTCCATTACCCGCCCGGGGTATGCCATAGAATACGACTTTTCCGACCCGATGGATTTGTATCCGTCGCTGGAGAGCAAAATCCTGCCGGGGCTGTTTTGCGGCGGGCAAATCAACGGTACCACCGGGTATGAAGAGGCCGGCGGCCAAGGTTTTATGGCCGGCATCAACGCCGCCAGAAAAACCCAAGGCAAAGAGCCCTTTGTCCTGCGCCGCGACGAGGCCTACATCGGTGTGCTGATTGACGATTTGGTCAACAAAGGCGTCAATGAGCCTTACCGTATGTTTACTTCCCGCGCCGAATACCGCATTTTGCTGCGCAACGACAATGCCGATTTGCGCCTGTGCCCTTACGGTTTTGCTTTGGGCACCTTGGAAGAAAAATACAAAAAACCCTTTGAAAATTACCGCGCCCAAGTGGAAAAACTCAAGGCCGATCCGGCCTATGTGGTAGACGAGACGGACCTGTACCCGTGGAACGCAGACAAAGTGCGCTTTCACGTGGATGTTTTCCACAAATACGCCGGATATTACGAGCGCAATAAAAAAGACGCCGAAAAATTGGCCCAGTCTGAGCATATCGTCATCCCGGAAGGGTTTGACCCGTCGGCCGTAAAAGGTATACTGATAGAAAGCAGCCAAAAGCTCAAGGCCGTCCGCCCGCGCACCTTGGGGCAGGCGGCGCGTATCCCGGGGGTGACTCCGGCCGATATCCAGCTGTTGGCCATTCACATAGAGCGGTACCGGAGACTTAAAAATGCAGCTAAAGCTGACTGATTTTGCCGCCCGGCAGGGGCTGAATTTGCCGTCAGACGCCGCCGAGCGGTTGTCCGCCTATGCACAGCTGGTGTGGCAGAAGAAAGATTTTTTAAATTTGACCAGCGTGGAGTGCTTAGAGGAAATCATCACGCGCCACGTGTGTGACGGCTTGGCCGCCGCGGCTTTGTTTGCCCAACGCGCCGAAGGGAAAGGGACCTTTTCCGTGGCCGATATGGGCTCGGGCGCGGGATACATCGGGCTGAGCATGGCCATGGCTTTGCCGCAAGCGCATGTCAGCTTGGTGGAAAGTTTGGAAAAGCGCTGCTCTTTTTTAAATTGGGCGGTGCTCAAATTGGGGCTTAAAAATGTGTCCGTACGGCAAATGCGTCTGGGGCAAACGCCTCTGCCGCCCTTTGACTTTGTAACGGAGCGGGCCATGGGGCAGCTGAATGATATTTTGCCTTTGGTTGCACCGTGCGTGGCCCCGGGCGGGCTGTTTGCCGCTTACCAAAGCCAGCCGGACCAGGCCGAGGCCGCGCTGCTCGTGCGCTGCGGGCTAAAGGCCTTGCCCGCGCAAGCGTACCAATTGCCCGGAGAACAAAAAGAGCGGTATTTGGCTTTGTTTACGCGGACGGACGCAAAATAAATTTATGGATATCGTCAAACAAATTTCTATTTTGTTGTGGGTGTTGGGGGGCATTTTGATTGCGCCCCCAGTGCTGCGCTATTTCAACATAGACGTGCAGAACGCTTACCGCAAAGTGTTGGTGCTGGGCGACAAACCGCAGGCCCCGCAACAACCCACGGCCAAAAAAGAAATTGATCCGCATGTGTTTGACGAACTCTTCCAGGACCAAGTGCCCGAAACCCCGCAGCAGCGCGCCGAGGCAGAAAAAGAATTTGAGGAACTGATCTCCGGCCTGGAGCGGGTGGAGCGCATAGACCACGCCGAAGCGTTGGACGTGCGCGGCGTGCCTGCCCCGTTCCGCGCGCCGGCCAACGTGCAGGAAAAACTGCGCTGGCTGCCGCCACCGCCGGGATTTTTGACCGGGGAAACCTTCAACTACCTCATCTACCGCGAAGTGCACCCGGTGGGCGAGAAATTAAAATCCGTGCTAGACACCATTCACGGCAATTTGATGTTGGATTTAACGCCCTTTACCTTGGTGGCCAAACCCAACAAAATTTTGGTCATGCTGTTTGGGGAAAAGCAAAGCTATATGAATTTTACCAAGCGGCCGCCTTGGTCCGGCGCGGCGTCTGACTTGCGGGCCGACACCATGTACGTGCTGGAAGGGCACAGCTTTTATCCGCTGTCGGTGCATGAGCTGACCCATTTGTATTTTGACGGGTATTTCCTGCCGACGGTGTCGCCGTTGTGGCTTTCGGAAGGCATGGCGGTGTATATGCAAATCCACGCCACGCACCAAAAGCCCTCTTGGGTGGATAAAAGCATTGCCAATATTTTGCGCGGGGCGTATATTCCGTTAGACGATATGGTCAAAATGGAAAGCTTGGCCTATTTGACCACCCCGCAAGCGGAGCTGTGGTATACGCAGGCTTATAGCGTGGTGGATTACCTGCTCAACGAGCGCAGCCGCGACGAGTTTTACCGTTTTTGCAATGAGCTCAAACAAGGCACGCCGATACACCAAGCCTTGTACCGCGCTTACGGCATGCCCTTTACCAAAGTGGCCGTGCTGCAAAACGTGTGGCTGCACGATTTGGCCAAACACGCCGAGGGACATCTGTTTACCGGGCAACCGTCCAAGCGGCTGCCCGTAGAGGTCATTTCCTCTACGCAAACCGTATCCGTGCAAAAGGCCCCTGCGGCCCGGCCGGCTCCGGCGCGCCCGGCCCCGCAAAAGACGGTCATCCCCAAATTAAAAATGGTGGATACCCGTGGCTATAAGGGAGGCTTTTAATGACGCAGACGTGGACGCACATCCCCATTTTGGCGCCGGAAATTGCGCAATTATTGCTGCTACGCCCCAACGGCGTATATGTAGACGGCACCTTGGGCTTGGGGGGGCATACCCGGTTCTTCTTATCCCAATTGGGCCCGCAAGCGCGCGTGATTGGCTTTGACAAAGATGAGGAAGCCTTGGCCATGGCTAAAGAGCGGGTGAACGATGCGCGCTTAACCGCCGTGCACGCTTCTTATACGCAGGCTCCGCAAGTATTGGCGGATATGGGGCTGGACGGCGCGGACGGGGCTTTGTTTGATTTAGGCTTAAGCTCATATCAGTTGGACAATCCCGCCCGGGGTTTTAGCCTGCTGCGCGACGGGCCGCTGGATATGCGCTTTGATTTGTCAGCCCCGCTGACGGCGGAAAAAATCGTCAATGAATGGGGGCTGGACGACTTGGAGCGGATTTTGACGCAATACGGGGAAGAGCGCAATGCCCACGCCATTGCATTGGCCCTCATGGCCGCACGCCGCCAAGGGCCGGTACGGACCACCTTTGCCCTTAAAAATATTGTAGAAAGCGTCATCCGCGGCCGTGGCAAAATTCATCCGGCCACACAAACCTTTCAGGCGTTGCGCATCGCCGTTAATGACGAGCTGGGCTGTGTGGAGCGGGTGGCGGCGCTGCTGCCTAAACTTTTGCGCCCGGGGGGACGTGCGGCGGTGTTGACGTTCCACTCTCTAGAGGACCGCTTGGTCAAAACCCGTTTTAAAGAGCTTTGCGCGCTCGGCGGTTGGCGGCTGGTCAATAAGCATGTGATTGTCCCCAGCTACGAGGAAGTACGCCAAAACCCGCGTTCGCGCAGCGCCAAATTAAGAGTGATAGAAAAAATATGAAACTGTTTATCTGGGTATTTATCTTAAGTATATTTGCCTTTGGGGTGGTGATGATGCGCATTGAAATCAACCGCTCCGGCCGGGCCATCGGCAAGCTCAACAACGAGGTGGAAATCAAACAGGCGCGCAACCAATATTTGGAGCTGGAATGCGCCCGCCTCTCCGGCCCGGAGGAAGTGTTCACCGCCGCCGAAAAGAAATTGCACTTGCGCCGCACGCCGCCGCAAGATATTGTGGTATTGGACGATTAAATGTTTCAAAAAACAACCCCCTTTGTCAATAACGCCAAAGCCCGCATGAAACTGTGCGGGATGCTGTGTCTGCTGGCGCCTTTGTGCATTGGGGTGCGGTTGTTTTATATGCAAACCTTTTTGCATGACGAGTTTGCCTCCAAGGCCGAACGCGCCATTTACAACTACCTGGCCGAAGACCGCCTGCGCGGGCAAATTTACGACGTAAACGGCCGCTTTTTGGCCCAGTCCGTGCGTACCCATTCTTGCGGGGTCAACAAGCGCTATGTAAAAGATAAAAAGAAAACCATTGAGTTTTTGTCTAAAACATTGGGGCTGGATAAAAAAGACATTGAACGCAAGTGGAACCGCAAAAACAATTTCTTCTTCGTCGCCAAAAAAATCAAACCTGACGTATATATGCAAATGTTGCCCGTGCTGCGCACCGAGCTGGGCCAAGGGCTGGAGCTGACCCCGGAATATGAGCGCATTCACCCGTATGGAGACAGCGCCATAGACTTGCTGGGGGCGGCCAATTCCAAAAATTTGGGGCTCTCGGGTTTAGAGCAAATGTTCAATGCCGAGCTCAGCCAAGACATCAGCCGCCGCCGCGCCAAACGCGCCCGCCGCGGGGAAGTGATTTACGACCGTTCCTTAAAGGAAGAGAACGAAGTGGGCAGCATTTATTTAACTATAGACGAGCTGGCCCAGTATTACGCCGAGCAAGCCCTGGCCAAAGCCGTCAAGGATTACGAGCCCGACCACGGCCTCATCTTGGTGCAGCAGCCCCAAACCGGGCGGATTTTGGCCGCGGCCTCTTACCCGCGCAAAGACGGGCAAAGCTTGCCCTTTCAATTTACTTATGAGCCGGGATCTACCTTTAAATCCATTTCCGTGGCCTCAGCGTTGGACGCCGGAGCGGTGTCTATTAATGACTCCATTGATATGAGCGGGCGCAAGTGGGAAGTGGCCCGCGGCGTGGTGGTGCAGGACAAACAGCATAAAAAGGACGAGCTGACTATCCCGGAAATTATGGCCTTGTCTTCTAACATCGGCGCGGGCAAAATTGCGCTGGAGTTAGGGGCCAAAAATTTGTTTTATTATATTATTGCCTTTGGTTTTGGCAGCAAGACCGACATCAATTTTAACGGGGAATCCAAAGGCTATGTGCCTCCGTACAATAAATGGACCAAGGTAGACACCGCCTCTAAGGGCTACGGTTACGGCGTGGCCTTGACGCCGCTGCAGCTGATTGGGGCGTACTCGGCCATTGCCAACGGCGGCTGGCTGATGCAGGCGCATTTGATTGACCATATTGCCTATGCCGACGGGCATGTGGACAAAAAAGCCAAAGTGCAGCGCATCCGCCGGGTGATTAAACCCGAAACGTCAGACTTGATGAAGAAGGTGCTGGAGCATGTGGTGCAAGAAGGCTCTGGTAAAAAGGCCCGCATCAAGGGCTACAGCGTGGCCGGCAAAACCGGCACCGCGGAAAAATTAAGCAAAGAGGGCGGCTATGCCAAGCGCCGCCACGTGGTGTCCTTTTGCGGCTTTACGCCGATAGAGGACCCGCAATTTACCATTTTGGTGGTGCTGGATAATCCGTCCAAGTATACTTTTGGCGGTACGGCCTCGGCCCCGGTGTTTAAGGAAGTGGCCGAAAGCCTGCTGGCTATGTACGGCGTTCGCCCGGACCGCCCGGAAGAATTAACGGAGAACAAAAAATAAACCGATTTTTACCTAGTGTAAGGAGAATGTATGAAACTCAATTTGCCTTTAGCCAAACTGGCCAACATTACCGGGGGTACGCTGCGCGCGGCGGACCCGTCGGCGGTGGTGCAATCTTTTGTTACGGACAGCCGGGTCATTGCCCCGGGCGACGCTTTTTGGGCGTTGCAGGGCCAGCAGCATGACGCGCACGAATTTATCCCCGAGGTGCTCAAAAAAGGCGCACGCGTGATTATTGGCCAAAAGGGCAAAATCCCTTTTATTGCCGATGACACCGTGGCCGTTTTGGAAGTGGACAATACCCTAAAGGCCCTGCAAGCCGTGGCCAAATACCACCGCTTAAACAGCACGCTCAAGGTGGCCGCCATTACCGGCTCCAACGGCAAAAGCACCACCAAACAAATGCTGAAATCCATTTGCGAACAAGCCGGGGAAACCATTGCCAATATGGGCAATTTTAACAACCAATTCGGGGTGCCGTTTTCTCTGTTGG
The DNA here is from genome assembly GCA_963634865.1 of Eggerthellaceae bacterium. Classification (GTDB taxonomy): domain Bacteria; phylum Elusimicrobiota; class Elusimicrobia; order Elusimicrobiales; family Elusimicrobiaceae; genus Avelusimicrobium. Next base: position 44,146 of record CAVHDF010000005.1, on the reverse strand, counting down.
AAATCCAGCCTAAGCACAAATACGGCGTGTTTGAGCTGGGGGCCTCTCATCCCGGAGACATTACCGAAACGGCCAGCCTGGCCGAGCCGGATGTGGCCGTGCTGACCAATGTGTCGGCGGCGCATTTGGAATTTTTTAAGGATTTGGAAACCGTGTACAAAACCAAGACGGAAATCGTGGACTGTTTGGCCCCCGGCGGCACCTTGGTGTACAACTGCGATGACGAGCTGCTAGCGCGGCTGGGTGCGTATAAAGGCAAGGCCATTTCGTTTGGTTTTTCTTCGCGGGCGGACCTGCATATTTTGGAAACGGAAAACTTTTCCTTTACCTACAAAGACGCAGCCTATGTGCTGCAATTGCCCCTGCTGCGCCACGATAAACTAAACGCCGCCGCCGCGTGCGCCGCAGCCATTGCGTTGGGCATTTTTATGGACGATATCAAAAAGGGCCTGCAACATTATACACCCATGCCCATGCGCCTGGAGCGTATGCAGCGCGGCAAGACGGAATTTATTTTGGACTGCTACAACGCCAACCCCGCCAGCATGAAAAACGCCTTGGAAATTTTGGGCAAAGAGACGCTCTCGCCCCGCATTGCCGTGTTGGGGGATATGAAGGAGCTGGGGGAAAGCTCTAAAGAGCTGCACCGCCAGGTGGCGCGTTGGCTGCTGGACAATCAAATAGATTATGCGTTTTTGGCCGGCAAAGAAATGCAGTCCGCCGCGGACGCTTTGGCCGGCTCAGCCGTGCACTTGTCTTACGGACAGGACCCCCACCAATGGACGGCGCAACTAAAAGATTTATTGCAACAACGCGGGGGGACTTGCCTGCTCAAAGCCTCGCGCGGTATGCATTTTGAAACCTTACTCAAGGAGATATAACCCATGTTGTACTACCTCTCGCTGTTTAAAGATGATTTGAGCTTTTTGAACATCTTTAATTATTTAACCTTCCGCACGGGCGGCGCCATTGTGACGGCGTTTTTGCTCTCGCTGTTGCTGGGGCCCGGTTTGGTGGCCAAATTGCGCAGCTACAAAATTCAGCAAATTGAACGCCAATACGGTCCGGCTTCGCACCTGGCCAAAAACGGTACGCCGACGATGGGAGGCCTGCTGATTTTAATTACCCTGCTGACCAGTGTGCTCTTGTGGGCGCGGCTGGACAGCGCCTATATCGGGCTGATGACCTTTACCACCGTTTGCTTGGCCTTTGCCGGAATTTTGGACGATTACACCAAACTAGTCAAGAGAAACCCCGAGGGCATTTCCTCTTCCGTCAAATTGGCCATTCAGCTGGTGACGGCTGTGGTGGTGGTGGGCTATTTGGCTTTAAACCCGCCCAACGGGCAGTATACCACCTCCTTGATTATTCCGTATATGAGCAAGATGTTCATCAATCTGTCGGTGTTTTATTTTGCTTTTTCTATGCTGGTGATTGTGGGCGCGTCCAACGCCACCAATTTAACCGACGGCTTAGACGGCTTGGCCTGCGGCTGTATGGTGTTTGCCGCGGTGACCTACGGTGTGCTGGCCTATTTGGCGGGCAATGTGCAATTTGCCGATTATTTAAAAATCATCTATGTGCCCGGCGCGGGGGAAATTACCGTGTTTTTGGGCGCTTTGGTGGGGGCGTGTTTGGGCTTTTTGTGGTTTAACGCCTATCCGGCCAGCGTGTTCATGGGAGACACCAGCTCCCTCTTTTTGGGCGGTGTATTGGGCACGGCGGCGTTGATCGTCAAGCAAGAGCTGCTGCTGCCGATTGCCGGCGGAATTTTTGTGTTGGAGACAGTGTCGGTGATGTTGCAAATGGGATATTTTAAATTGACCCACGGCAAACGCTTGTTTAAAATGGCGCCGATTCATCACCACTTTGAATTGTGCGGCGTGCCGGAGTCTAAGGTCATTGTCCGGTTTTGGATTGTGGGCGCCATGTTGATGTTGCTGTCTTTGGCGTCTTTAAAAATACGGTAAACTATGATTTCTCTCTTTTCTAAAAGCAAATGCAAAAGTTACGCTCCCCGGCGAAGCGGGTTGTTTAAAGCGCCCGCCGAGCGCCGCGCGCCGGCCGGTGAGGGGGAATGGACGCCGCTGCAGATAGACAAAAAGCTGGCGTTTATTACTTTTGCTTTTATTTGCTTTGGACTGATTTTTACCTATTCCTCTTCGGCCTTTGACTCCACGGCTTATTTTAAGCGGCAGGTGGTCTTTGACGCATTGGGCATTGTGGCGGCGCTGTTTCTGTCTCAAACCTACGAACGGTTGCAGCAAATCTTTAAGCCCATTTGGCTGATGTACATTACGTGGGTGCTGTTGGTGGTGGTGTTGTTTACGCAGCCGATTGCCAATGTGCACCGCTGGATTAATTTGGGCTTTTTTAACTTGCAGCCCTCTGAGGTGGCCAAAGTCACTTTGGTTATTTACATTGCCGATTATTTAAGCCACATTCAGGGCAAGCTGGCCAAAAATTGGCGGCTGTTGGTCAAACCTCTGGTGGTCAGTGGCATTACCTTTGCTTTGATGATGCGCGCGCCGGATTTGGGCACCCCCATGCTGATGGGGGCCGTGGTGGTGGCCATGTTGTTTGTGGCCGGGGCCAGCTTAAAACATTTGGCGGTGCTGTTTGCCGCGGCGGTGCCCGTGATTTTGTACCAGCTGATTTTTTATACGTACCGCTTGGAGCGTTTGCTCTCTTTTTTAAACCCGGAAGCGCAGGCCGGCGGGGCGGGCTATCAGCTGATGCAGTCCTTTTTGGCGGTGGGCTCCGGCGGCTGGTTCGGCAAGGGGCTGGGCAACAGCGAGCTGAAACTGGAATATTTGCCGGCCGCCCACACGGACTTTATTTTTTCTATAATGTGTGAAGAAATCGGCCTTATCGGCATTTTGGTAATTTTGGTCTTTTTCTGCTGCTTGCTGGTGCGCGGGGTCAGTTTGGCGCGCGTGGCCAAAAGCAGCTTTAACAGTTTGGTCATCTTTGGCATGACCTTGACCATTTGTTTGCAGGCTTTCTTTAATATGGCCATGGCCATAGGTCTGCTGCCCACCAAGGGCATTCCGCTGCCGTTTTTTTCATACGGCGGGTCCTCGGTGATTATGACATTGGTGATGATGGGCATTATCGTCAATATGGCCGCCGTGCGTACGCCCCGGCGGGAAGATTATACGCAATACCGCAATAGGAACCGCTAAATGAACAGACGCTTTATTATCGCCGCCGGAGGAACGGGCGGACATTTTTACCCCGGCTTTGCCCTGGGCCGCTTGCTCAACAAACAAAATTGCAGCGTGCTGTTTGTGGTGCGCAAGGACGACCCGGCCATCCGCGTCTTGCAAGAGAGCAAACTCAAATACCAAGAGATTGACTTTCGCTCTTTTCCGCGCAGTCTCAACCCATTTAAACAAGTGGCTTTTGCCTGCAAGCTCTTTAGCGCCCTGCGTCAAACCCGCCAAATTTTGCGCCAATTTAAACCTGATGTGGCCGTGGGAACGGGGGGATATATTTCCTTTCCGCTGATTTTTTCGGCCCACCGCATGGGGATCAAAACGGCCGTGCACGATTCCAATACCAAAATCGGCCTCTCCAACCGCATTTGCTCCTATTTTACGGATTTGTTTTTGTTGGGGCTGCCGGTCACCCGGCCGTTGCGCAACGCCCAATTGGTCGGCACGCCGATCCGCCGTGAATTTGCAGAGCCGGTGGACCGCGCCAAAACTCTTACGCAGCTGGGGCTCAACCCGGATTTTAAAACGGTCCTGCTCTTTGGCGGCAGCCAAGGCGCGCGCGGTTTAAACCAGGCCTTGATAGAGGCCGTCAAACAGCTGGTGGCGGAAAACGAGGACCTGCAATTTATCCATATCAGCGGCGAACGCTGGTATCAGGCCATTTCCAACCGCTACGGCAAAACCCGCCGTGTGCTGGTGTTGCCGTATTCCAATGAAATTTATGACCTGATGCACGCCTGCGACCTGGCCGTTTGCCGCAGCGGCGCAGGGACCTTGGCCGAGCTGGTGTATTGCAAAAAGCCCGCTATTTTGGTGCCACTGCCCACCGCCGCGGCCAATCACCAGTTTTACAACGCCAAAATTTTGCAAAGCGTGGGATGTGCCGCCTTGGTGGAGCAAAGTCCCCAGCTGGAGAACGAACTTTACACCCTCTTAGACCGAATTCTCAACGCCGCCAATAACTGTATTTTGCAGGCCATGCAGGCCAATTTTGCCAAATTGGATTTGCCCGACCCGATGCAATCGGCCGAAAACATCGCCCGTCTGCTCAAAAAGCTGTAGAAAAACGCTTGACGGCAGACGAATTGTTGTTTATACTTTAAAAAAGACGGTTTGAATGGGGAGAAACTCTATGCGAAAACACGGTTTCACGCTGACGGAGTTGTTGGTCGTTATTCTCATTATTGGCATTTTAGCGGCGGTGGCGCTGCCCAGCTACATGAATGCCGTTAATCTCAGCCGCTTAAGCACGCTGCTGCCCACGGCCAAAGCGCTTAAAGAAGCGCAGGAGCGCGTCTACTTGGCTTCCGGTAAGTATACCGATACGGTAACCGATTTGGATTTGTCCGCTCCCGGTGTAAAAAATGGGGAAAAAATACTCAATGAAACAGAGCAATATGTGTTAACCAACCAAAGCGAAGACTCTGCTGCATATAATGCCGTTATCGCTGAAAACAGCAAATTGCCGCATAACAAGCTGGTGGTGTATTTGGACCATAGCCCCAACTTTGCCGGGGACATCCACTGCGAGGCCTTAACCTCTGATGAAAAAGCCATGCAACTGTGTGACACCCAAGGCGGTACCCAAATTGGAACCAAAGAGCAATATACTGTTTTTCTGCTTTCCGGTGCGGGCACGGGAAAACTGACCGCTTGGCCCAAGCAAGGGGAGTGCCAAAAATATGCCAAATACCTCAACTGCACCCGGTACACTAACGAGGACGGCAGCTGGTACGAAAGTTACAACAACAATGGTGTTCTATTTGAGCAATACTTTGATAAAGACAACCAGCGCTATTACGCCAAACAAACCCACCTGGATGACGGTTCCGTGGGAGAAGCTTGGTGGGAAGACGGCGTAATGACCAAGCAAACCAAGCAATATGCCAATGGCAATTTAGCGGAATGGGGTTATGATGAAAAGGGCGTGAAAAACTTTTTTGAGCTCAAGGATTCCGCTGGCAAGCTGCTCCAAAAAGCATCCTACGATGAAAACGGAAAATACACTTCTTATCAGTGGTTTGAGAATGACAATCTGAAACAAGTCAATTCCTATGATAAGGACGGTAAGATAAGTGGTACCACCGTCTATTGGAGCAACGAACCGGGCAAGGTGCAGTTTTACAATGAATACGCTGCAGACGGCTCGGCCGTGGCGCAAACCAAATACTGGCCCGACGGCAGTGTGCGCGGATATTATACGCTGGCCTCGGACGCGCAAAGCGGGGTGGACAGCGATGGCCGTATCGCCACGGAATACAACAAGGATGGCTCGTTGCGCCGCAGTGAGGACTACTCAGCGCCTGGATACAGCAGCATGATTTATGAATACAGCCCGGACGGCACCTATATTGCCAAGCCGCCTCTCTCCACCACAACCAAAGGGGAAGGCACGCCCAACCCGGACCAGTCCACTTGGACGCGCGGCACCTATACGGTGGGAACCAATGGCGACGTAACCCGTTCCGACGGCGTCACGGTGCCTGGCAGCGGCAATTTCCCCAAATTGTGCGCTTCTCACCCGGGCCAACCGCAATGTGCGGGATAAAGCCCAAAATGCTATAATAAATCTATAAGATACGCTCCCTGCAAAAACACCTGCGGGGAGCGTTTTTATTTGCTATAATGATAAAGTACTGTGAGTACAAAAAACTAAAAAGGAGAAGGTTGGACTCCGGCTCGGTGTTTCCTAAGGTGATGGGACGCTTGGTCGTTACAGTTTTCAACCTAAGTGTATAAAAAGATGGTACTTTCCATGCAAGACAGAAAAGACATTATTGGCAAATTTCAGAGCAGCCCGGCCGATACCGGCTCCGCCGCTGTGCAAATTGCCTTGATTACCGAACGGATCAGCTACATTTCCAATCACTTGAAAGCCAATCCGAAAGATTTCGCCGGTGAACGCGGCTTGAACAAACTGGTCGGCCAGCGCAAACGCCTGCTCGCCTATTTGAAGAAATCCGATTTCGCCAAATACCAGCAAGTCACCAAAGAACTCAAATTAAGGAAATAACCCCTTATGGAAAATTTCAACCATAAATTTGACATCCAGTCTCTAGACGTGGAAGTCGGCGGTCAGACGATTAACCTGCAAACGGGTTTGATCGCCAAACAGGCCGACGGCGCCGTCATGGTCACCTTGGGTGAAACCAAAGTGTTGGCCACGGCCGTCAGCACCAAGGAGCAAAAGCCGGGCCTGTCTGACTTTATGCCCTTGACGGTCAATTATAAAGAACGCACCTATGCCGCCGGCAAGATCCCGGGCGGGTTCTTTAAACGTGAAGGCCGCGCCAGCAAGAAAGAAACCCTTTCTTCGCGCATCATTGACCGCACGCTGCGCCCGATCTTCCCCGAAGGTTTCGCCTGCGAAACCAACGTCACCGCCATGGTGCTTTCTTCCGACGATTTACACGGCGCCGATGTGATCAGCGTATTGGCCTCTTCGGCCGCGTTGGTCATTTCGTCCATTCCGTTTAACGAGCCGGTGGCCGCTGTACGCATCGGCCGCATCAACGGCCAATACATCGTCAACCCCACCAAAAAACAAGAAGCCGACTGCGATATGGACCTGGTCATCGCCGGTTCCGCGCAAGGCTTGCTGATGGTGGAAGGCGGCGCGAAAGAAGTGGAAGAAGAAGCCATTATCAAAGCCATGGAAATCGCCAAGCCGGAAATTGACAAAATGTGCGCCGTGCAGCTCAAACTGCGCGAATTGGCCGGCAAACCCAAATTTGCCTACACCGCCGAGAAATTGCCGCAGGAAGTGGCGGACTTGGCCAATGGCAAATTCCGCGAAGAAGCCAAAAAGATTTTGCACGCGTTTTCCGACAAACAAACCCGCGACCTGCAAGTGGCCCAGCTCAAAGCCTCTTTTACCGAAGAGCTGACCGCTACGTATGGCGACAATGCCGCCACGTATGCCGCGGTGGCCTTGGAAAACATCATGTACGAAGAGTCCCGCGCCATGGTCTTGCACGAGAATGTACGTGTGGACGGCCGCAAACCCGACGAAATCCGCCCGCTGAGCTCTATGGTGGGGCTGTTGCCCCGCGCGCATGGTTCTGCGCTCTTTACGCGCGGCCAGACGCAAGCCTTGGCCGTGTGCACCTTGGGCACGCCCGATGACCAGCAAATGGTGGAAGGGTTGGACGAGACGACCTACGAACGCTTTATGCTGCACTACAACTTCCCGGGCTTTGCCACGGGCGAATGCAAACCGGACCGCAGCCCCGGCCGCCGCGAAATCGGCCACGGGGAATTGGCCCGCAGAGCATTGATGCCCCTCTTGCCCAGCGAAGAAGAATTCCCTTACACCATTCGTGTGGTGTCTGATATTATGGAATCCAACGGTTCCTCCTCCATGGCCAGCGTCTGTGGCGGCAGCTTGTCGCTCTTTGACGCGGGCGTGCCGATGAAATCGGCCTGCTCCGGCATTGCCATGGGCGCCATCAGCGGCGACGGCAAATTCGTCGTCCTGTCTGACATCATGGGCTTGGAAGACCACTTGGGCGATATGGACTTTAAACTGACCGGCTCGCGCAAGGGTATTACGGCCTTCCAAATGGACGTAAAACTCAAAACCGGTATTCCTTTGGACATTTTGCGCCAGGCCATCGCGCAAGCGACCCGCGGCCGCTTGTTCATCATGGACCACATGGAAAAGACCATCGCCGCGCCGAAACAGAATGTTTCCCGCTACGCCCCGGTCATCTTCAAAATGAAGATCCCCGTGGACAAAATCGGCGCCTTGATCGGCCCCGGCGGCAAAAACATCAAACGCATTACCGAGTCTACCGACACCAAGATTGACATCCAAGAAGACGGTACGGTAACCATCGCCGCCTCCAATGGCGACAAGCTGGACCAAGCCAAGGCCGAAATTGACATGATGACGGCCGAGGCCGAGGTGGGCAAGATTTACAAAGGTAAAGTCGTGTCCATCCAGCCGTTCGGCGCGTTTGTGGAAATTTTGCCGGGCAAAGACGGTCTGCTGCACATTTCCGAAATTGAAAAACACCGCATCAACAAGGTGGAAGACGTGCTCCACTTGGGTGATATGGTGGAAGTGAAATGTGTGGAAATTGACGGCAACGGGAAAGTGCGCCTCTCGCGCAAGGTCTTGTTGAAATAGTCTTTCCAAACGCAACGATATGAAACGGGCGGAGCCAAAAGCTCCGCCCGTTTTTACACAAAACTGCTGCAAGGGCGCGCACAAAAAGGTAAAATAAACTATCTTATGAAAACACTGCTCACCCGTTTCTGCGCCATGGCTTTATCTGCCGTTTTGCTGTTGCAGGGCTGTACTTATCAGGGCAAACTCCGCCGCGGTATTTATCACCCCAAACCGGAAAAAGAAAAGATAAACGCCAAGGTCTTGGTCGTCAACGACCGCTATTTTCCCGCCAAAGTCAATTTAGACGTAGATGGCCAATATACCTACCAGCTGCGCGAAGGGCTGCCCATTGCCGTGGCAGATGCGCTGGGCTCTCTATTTACGCAAGTGGACGTGGACGAATACAAAAACAAAGACAAGTACGACTATATTGCCGAAATTGAATACAAGGCGCAAATTTCTTTGGGCGCCGTCAAAATTGAATACAAAAACGTCCTCCTGCCGGAATATAGCTTTGACCCTACGCTCTTTACCCACCTGACTATCACCTTGCGCAATCCCAAAACGGGCTATGCCGTCGGCCGCTTTAGTGAAGAAGTTCCCACCGTTTTGCCCACCTACCGCAATGACGTCGGGGTGTGGAGCGCGGGCATGCTGACGCTGCTTTCGCTGGGGTTGCTCTCTCCGATACAGGTGCAAGTGATCGGCAGCAAAATACGCAAACGCCTGGAAAAGGGCATTGAGCTCTCTTTGTCCCATGAAATTATGCCCAGTCTGCGCGACAACCGGGTGAATTTCTCCCCGGACCACGCCACCGAAAAGAGCAACATCCGCGTAGACGGCAAATACCTGCCGTTTATGAAAGCGACCGTGTATATTTTTACCGAGGACGGCCTGGGGTCGGGCTTTTTCATCAGCTCCGACGGTTATATTTTGACCAACCGGCACGTGGTGGGGGACGCGCGGGACGTTTCGGTGGTGCTTTACGACGAGCGGGCTCAAATGGATAAAACCAATCCCACCGCCTACCCGGAGAACAAAAACATCATCAACAAAGTGCGCTTTGCCAAGGTTTTGCAAACCAATAAAGCGCGGGATTTGGCTTTGCTCAAAATAGAGGGGGAGAATTACCCTCATTTAGAATTGGAGTTCAACCGCAAGGCCTACGTCACCGGCAAAGAAGTGGTGGCCATCGGCGCCCCCAAAGGCATAGAATGGTCCGTTAGCCAGGGCATTTTAAGCGCCGTGCGCGACAACAACGGCGTAGACACCCTGCAGACCGACGCGGCCATCAACGGGGGCAACAGCGGCGGACCGCTGATCAGTTTAGACAGCGGCCGGGTGTTAGGCATTAACTCTTGGAAGCGCGGAGGGGCGGCGGAGGAACATGTGGAAAACTTAAACTTTGCCATTTCCGCCTACGAGGCGCAACGCACGCTGGACTTGAGCCAACCGCTGCACCTGCCGGCCCAAGCGCATTGATTTCTACGCGCAAAGCCGTCAAAATTATGTAAAATAATAGAAACATGGAGTTGGGCCTTAGGCCCCAATATTGTGTAAGAGGGCACATTCTTTATGAAAAAAACACTCAAAAAAGCCGCACCGAAAAAAGCCGCCAAACCGACGGCCAAAGAATCCCCGATTTTGAAGGAAGTCAAGCAGCTCTATTCGTTCATGCAAGACAATTCCATTGACACCCTGGAATACGACCAAAACGGCCTGTACTTGCGCTTGGTCAAAGCCAAACCGGCTATGGTGCCCGTGCCTGTGAATGTAGGCGCAGCCGCCGTGGCGGGCTCGGCCACGCATCCGGCCGCCGTGCAGGAACAATACAAAGAAGTCATCAAATCCCCGTTAATGGGCATCTTCTTCCGCGGTTCCACGCCCAGCGCACCCCCGTTTGTTAAAGAAGGCGCCGAAGTAAAAAAAGGCGAAGTGATTTGCCTTATTGAAGCCATGAAGGTATTTAACGAAGTCCGCGCGGACTTTAACTGCGTTGTGCAGAAAGTATTGGTGGACAACGGCAAGCCCATTAAACAAGGCGAAGCGTTGTTTGCCATTGAAAGGATTTAAGTATGACTCCGCTCCAAGAAACCATTCAAGCCGCCTGTGGGCGCATGATGGAATACCTGCAGGAGAAGCAAGAGGCTTCCTCTTGGCAGCTCAAGCTGGCCTTGCATTTGTCCAGCTCGGTGCTGTATTTGTCCTTGGGGGTGTTGTATAACCAGGGCAAAATCCGCCTGGAGGCCGACGGGATCAACTACAAGGTATCCCTGCCCCAGCCGGACCTTCCTCCGCAGCAGTCATTCTAATTTACAGGCCCCGCAAGGGGCCTTTTTTACGCCCGCACCGTGGGCGGTTCTGCCCGTCGGCGCAAAACGGGCGTTGGGGGGCTGTGTTTTCACCCACAAAATTGCTAAAATAAATACATGGCCAGCAGATATACTTACACCCACAAAAAATCAAAGAAAAAAACCAAAAAGGCAGACTCCGTGCGTTGGCTGGCGTCCTCTTTGTACATCTTGGGCTTTGCCCTGGACGCATGGCTGTTTGCCATTTTGTGGTTTGGGGTCAGTAAAGGCGTGGCCAGCAAAACCATTGCCACCTATTTAGGCCAACTCCTCGGCCAAGGGGCCCCGCTGATTCCCTTGTTTTTGGGGTATTGGCTGGTGCGCAGCTTGATTAAAAAAACCTCGGCGTTTGTCTTTTTCTTAATCGGTTCTTTGGTCACGCTGACGGCTTTTTCCTCTGTATTAACCTTGCTCAAACGGATTTTTGCCGACTCGCAAATTACGGGCGGCGCCGCCGGAGAAAAACTGTTTCTGTGGTTTGAAGGCATCGTCGGCACGGTGGGGGCGGCGCTCTTTTCTTTGGCTGTGTTGCTGGTCGGGGTGCATATGTTGTTTGCCATTCCGTGGCGGACCATTTTGCAAAAAACAGCTGAGTTTTTACGTGACGATTTTCAGGACTGGATGGAAGCCCGCGCCGAATTAAAAGAAAAAGTAAAAGAGGCCAAAAAAGAGCTCCAGGAAGCGCCGGTGGCCGCTCCGGCCGTGGCCCAGGATGACGAGGCCGAACCTGCACCGTCTAAACCCAAGATTTACCGCGGGGGCCAAATCAAAGCCCCGGTGGCCGATATGGTCAAAGAGTTGCCGCGCAGCAACAAACCGGCCCCGGCCGCCCAGCCCACCGACAAAGAAACCACTGAGGAAAACTTGGCCGACCGCAAACCCTTTAATCCGGCCACTTTTCAGTTGCCCTCTTTGGACTTGTTGACCAACCCGGCCAACAACGGCGTGGTCGGTCCAACTGACGACGAAATCGCCGATGCGACCAAACGCTTGGAAGAAACCTTAAAGAATTTTGACATTGGCGCGCATGTGACGGGGGTTTCGCCCGGTCCGGTGGTCACCCGCTATGAAATCAAACCCGACCCGGGGGTGAAAATTTCCTCCATTGTGTCCATTTCCAATGATATTGCCTTGGCCATGAAGGCCAAGTCTATCCGTGTGGAAGCGCCTATCCCGGGCAAGGACGCTATCGGCTTTGAAATTCCTAATGACCGCCCGGTCATGGTGACGATGAAAGAGATTTTGCAGGACCCGGTGTATACCCAGTCCAAGGCGCGCATCCCCGTGGCTTTGGGCCGCTATGCCGACGGCGTGCCCGCCGGAGCCACCCTGGAGAAATGGCCTCATATCTTAATTGCCGGCGCCACCAACAGCGGCAAATCCATTTGCTTGCATACGATCATTATGTCCGTGCTCTACCATGCCAAGCCCAATGAAGTCAAATTTTTGATGATTGACCCCAAACGCTTGGAGCTGACCTTGTACGAGGGCATTCCGCATTTGTATGACCCCAAAACCTCGTGCGATGACGTGAACGTAGTTACCGACGCGCAGGGGGCCGTCAAATCCTTGCAGATGCTGGTCAAGGTCATGGAAAAACGCCTTAAAATTATGGAGCTGGCCAAGGTTAAAAACATTGAGGGCTACAATGCCTGGGCTGAAAAGAAGGGCGAGGAAAAAATGTTTTACATCATCGTCATCATTGATGAAATGGCCGACCTGATGTTGCAAACCCGCGCCGCTATTGAAGACTCCGTCCAGCGCTTGGCCCAAATGGCCCGCGCCGTGGGCATTCACCTGATTTTGTGCACGCAGCGCCCGTCTGTCAACGTCATCACGGGCGTGATCAAGGCCAACTTGCCCTCGCGCATAGCCCTGCAAGTAGCCAGCAAGACCGATTCCCGCGTGATTTTGGACGGCTCCGGGGCCGAGCTGTTGCTGGGCCGCGGGGATATGCTCTATCAGGGCACCTCAGACCAAAAACCGCACCGTATCCAAGGGGCCTACGTCAGCGAAAATGAAATTACCGCCGTGGCGGACTTTTTACGCGCCCAAGGTGCGCCGGATTACCCGGTGCAAATCTTGGCCGACCACAGCATGCAACGCCCGCAGGACGGACTGGGCACGTCTCCGGAGGAATTGCTGGCGGCCTTGACGCTCATTACAGAGCGGCGGCGCGTTTCGCAAGATTTGCTTAAGGCGCATTTTGGGTCCTCGGCCCGCGCCACCAATATTTTAAGCGTGTTGGAAATGAAGGGCTTTATCACCAAGCCGGAAGGTTCCAACCGCTGGGAAATTCACTACGATATGATTGAAGAACAAATCCGCGCGCTGCAAAACCGCGAAACGGATAAATATCAGGAGCCTGAATATGAAACGGTTTACAAATAGCCTGTTGGCCTTGGCGCTGTGCGGTATGTGGGGGGCGGTGCAGGCGCAACCCCCGGCCACGCAAGCGGACAAAACCGCGGCGAAAAAAGATTTTGCGGCCTGCTTTGCCGCGTGGGACAAAGACATGCACACCTTGCAGACGGATTTTACCCAAACCACCGAATACGACGGCGTACAAATCAGCCGTTCCCAAGGGCGCATTTATTACCGCCAAGCGGGCACGCTGCTGCGCCTGGATAACTTAGACGGCGGGCAGGTCACCCAAACGGCCCTGACGGATAAAAAACAAATTTATGTGTTGGACGAAAAAGGCAAACGCGTCACGCAAGTGGCGTGGCAAGACTGGCTTTCGGGCCAGCCCAACCAAGCTTTGTTTGACTTCGGCCGCTACACGACGCTGCTTTCGCGCCACCGCACCGAAGAGTTCGCCCGCACCAACGGCCAAGTGGTGTTGCGCTTGACGCCCAAAACCCAGCCGGCCGAATATGTTTTGTATGTTGCTTTAGACGAGAAAACCTGTTTCCCGCAGGCTATCACCGTGCAGGCGGATTTGATGAAGACCACCGCCCTGCTGACGGACCCGGTCTTAAACGCCGGGCTGAAGAAAGACCTATTTAAGGAGCTAAACAAATGATGACCCTAGCCAATAAAATCACCCTGACGCGCGCGGCGTTGTCCATTTTGATGTTTTTGTTTATTTTAATGCCTTTTGGGTGGGCCCGTTTGACGGCCACGCTGATTTTTATCGTAGCGGCCAGCACGGATTGGGTAGACGGTAAAATCGCCCGGGAAACCAATACGGTGACCCCGTTTGGAGCCATTGTGGACCCGTTTGTGGACAAAATTTTGGTGGCGGCGGCGCTGTTTGCCTTTGTGGGCATCCGGGAGCTGGACGTGCCCATTTGGGCGGTGTTTTTCATCCTGCTGCGCGAGCTGATGATTTCCACCCTGCGCGTGATTGCCGCGCTGGAAGGCAAGGTCATGGCGGCCGAGCGCTGGGGCAAATTTAAAACCGTCATCCAAATGGTGGCCGTGGGCACGATTTTCTTTGTGTTGGATTTGTATCACTTTTCCCATATTTTGACGGGGCAAGCCCAAGCGGTGTGCCAAATTGCTTTTTGCACCTTGAGCCAAGTGCCCTACGCCATGACGGCCATTGCCGCCGTGATTACCTGGATCAGCGCCATTTCTTATTTGAAAAACAACTGGGAGTTGCTTAAAAAATCCTGGAGTTTGCCGCATGCAAAAACTCATTAACGCCTTGGCCACCGGCTTTTTTATCAGCTATTTGCCGGCATTGGTCATCCCCTTTAAAAAGAATACCGGGGCCGGTTTTTTAGGCACGTTGCTGGCGGTGCCCTTTGCGCTGCTGTGGCCGGGGGATTATTTGCTGCAGCTGGTGCTTTTGCTGGCGTTTTGGGCCGCGGCCGTGTGGGTATGCGCCCGGGCACGGCTGGGGGGCAAATATCAGGGGCATGACAACCCCAAAATCGTTATAGACGAAGTGGCGGGCTATTTTACGGCAATGCTCTTTTTGCCGCACACGTGGCCGTTTCTGCTGGCGGCGTTTGTGCTCTTTCGCACCTTTGACACGCTCAAACCCTGGCCCGTGAGCTATTTTGACCGGATGCCCAATGCTTTTGGCGTGGTGTTTGACGACGTGGCCGCCGGGCTGATATCTAACATTTTAATACAGATTTTTGTAATATTTTATACAAGAGGCGGGTTTTAAACCCAACCCAAAGGAGATAAAAAATGGACTTTTCCAATATGACTAATTTGCGCGAACTCTTCGCCGCGGGCGGACCAGTGCTTATTCTGTTGATTTTGCTCTCGGTCTATTCGCTTTCCGTGATTTTTGAGCGGTTCTTCAAATTCAAAAAAAGCATTGGCATGTCCCGCAAGCTGATGGCCTATTGCCGTCATCCCATTCATTCGGACAACTACGAAAAAGTGGCCGACGCCTGCAACAAAGACCTCACACGCGACACCCCGGCGGCGCATGTTATCAAAGCCCTGCTGGAAAAGCGCGACCGCTCCAAAGCCGAAATGAAAGAAATTGCCACCTCCGCCATTGACTGGGAAGTGACCAAACTGCAGCGCAAACTGACCATTTTGGGCACCCTGGGCAGCATTACGCCGTTCATCGGTTTGTTCGGCACCGTCATCGGGGTCATTCACGCGTTTAAAGATTTGGCCGGAGCCACCGCGACGGCCGGGGGTGCGTCCATCGTGGCGGCGGGCATTGCCGAAGCTTTGATTAACACGGCCGCGGGCTTGTTCGTGGCCATTCCGGCGGTCATTGCGTACAACTACTTTTTGTCCAAAACCAACTATTTTGGCAAAGAGCTGGAAAACATCGCCGACGAAATCATCTTTCAACAAAACCGCGGGTAAGCTATGGCGCACAAACAAAGAACCGTCATGGCCGATATCAACATGGTGCCTTTTATAGACATCACGTTGATTTTGCTGATTATTTTTATGGTGATGAGCCCCATGCTGGTGCAAATGCAGATGAATGTGGATTTGCCCAAGTCTAACGCGGTCAACACCACCGCCGAGGACGACGTCATCCGCATAGAGGTGCAAAAAAGCGGCTCTATCCGCATAGACAACCGCACCTATACCCTGCAAAATTTAGAGCGGGAACTGGTGCTGCGCATGGGCAAGGCCAATAAAAAGACCATTTTGGTAGAGGCCGATAAAAACGTACCCATTCAAACGGTGGTGGATGTGTTTGACATCGCCAAAAAGTTGGGCGCGGCCAAATTGGGGATTGGCGTACTATCTAAAAACTAATGAACCGGTATTTTGCGCTTTCTTGTACTTTTCACTTGCTGCTGGCCGTGACGGTGATGCTGGTTTTGGGTGCGGGTAAAAACAGCTCCAAAACCACCTATACCATAGACTTTATCGGCAGCGGGAAGGTGGTATCTATGCAGCAACAGCAAAAGGCGGCTGCCGCGCCCGCCGCTGCGCCCAAAGCGGCCGAAGTAAAGAAAGAAATCGCCCAGCCGGCCCCGGCGCCCAAAGCCGAGGAACCTAAAAAGGCGGCCAAAAAAGCCTATCAGTCCAAGGCGGAAATTTCCGCCAAAAAACAGCCTAAAAAGAAGGAAACGCCCGCCCCCTTAGCGGCCCCTAGCATTTTAGACGAGGCCGACGAGCCCTCCCCAAAAGACAGCGCGGAAAAGGCGCAGTCTTCCGGCAGCGGCGGTGAGGGGGAATTTGAGGGCGGAAATATCCAAACCGATTTTGCCACGTTCCCGTATCCGTGGTACATTACGCAAGTGCGCAACAGCCTGTGGAGCGAGTGGGAAAAACGCCGCCCCGTCGGCACCGTGCGGGGGACGATGATCTCCTTTGCCATTGCGCGCGACGGAAAAATTAAAGATTTGAAAGTACAGAAATCCTCCGGAGATGACAGTTTTGACTTTGCCGCCAAATCGGCCGTCATCAACGCAGGTCCGTTTCCTCCTTTGCCCATGTTGTATGAAAAGGACGAACTGACGGTAACCGTGGAATTTAAACAGGAGAAATAATATGACCGGTTGGCAACGCTTTTTTCTGCTGCTTGTATGCTGTGTAGGGGTGCTGATTTTATGGCCGCAATATAACTCGGACGGACTGATGTTTATGGCGGGAGCTTTTTTGCTATGGACGTGCATTATCATTTTGCTCTCCGTGCTGGGCAATGTATTTGCTTTGTATAAATTTGAGTTTTTAAACCGCTTTATCAGCCTGTTGTATTTGGGGGTGATGTTGGCCTCGCTGCTGTATTATTTCCCGTTGCCAGACAACCAAACCCCCATGGGCCGCCTGCAGCAAAATGTGTGGCCCACCGTGCAGGACGCTAAAGACGGCATGAAACGGCTGACCTTTAATTTTGACTTTGTCCGCCGCAATGTCCACCGCGACGCCAACTACGTCAACCAAAAATTAGACGATACCTCTGAAAAAGCCGCCGAAATCAAGAAAACCCTTCAAAAGAAAAAAGAAAAGTTGGACATTGTGGTAGAAGAATGGGGCGAGGGAGAAAGAGAATGAAGAAGACCGTTTTTGTAACCGGGGGGCAGGGATTTATCGGCAAACGCCTGACGGACGCGCTCTTGCAGCAGGGCTATAAAGTGCGCGTGGCTTCCCGCCGGGCGCCCAAGCAGCAACCCGTTAACCCGGACGTCTCGGTGGTGCAGGTCAATTATCACGACGTTCGCTCTTTGCAAACGGCTATGCAGGGCTGCGTTACCGTCTATCATTTGGCGGCGGTGTTGTTTGGCTTTGATTACAGTGATTTTGAAAAGGGCAATGCCCAAGTTACCCGCAATATGGTGCAGGCGGCCCAGCAGACGCCGGGCTTAGAACGCTTTGTATATGTGTCCTCTTTGGCTGCATCCGGCTACGCCACAGATGAAGCGCACCCGCGCACAGAGGCCGACGAACCACACCCGGTTTCCGACTACGGCATTACTAAACTGGCGGGGGAAAAGGCCGTGCAAACCTTGGCCGCGCCAATTACCTGGACGATTGTCCGCCCACCGATTGTGTACGGACCGCACGACTCGGGCGTGTCCAAGATTGCGCTGTGGGTCAAACGCGGGCTGATGGTCAACACCTCAGGCAAAGGCCTGTTTAGCTTTGTGTATGTGGATGATTTGGTGCACGCCTTGGCGGTCGTGCCGCAAACGCCGGGCACGGAAAACCAAATCTTCTTTGTATGTGAGGAACAAGATTACCCTTGGCCGCAATTTATTGAAAAAATGGCCCGTGCCATGGGCGTACGCAAACCCTTTATGCCCAATGCTCCCAAATGGATGCTGCATGTGGCGGCGGCGATTTACTCGCTCTGCGCGCGCATAAGCGGGGCCCAGCCGGCTTTAAATTATGACAAGGTCAAAGAGGCCGTGATTGACGGACACTGGACCTGCAGCGGCCAAAAATGGCGGACGCTGACCGGCCAGCATTTTACCCCGCTGGATGAAGGGCTGCAAAAAGCCTTTGCCCAGCCGGAAAAAGAGAACTAGTTTTTCTTTCCACAAAAAATGCCCCGGCGGGGCATTTTTTATAGACGGGAAAGGACGGGGAAGCTTATTTTTTGTCCATCAAACGGGCAAAGTTGCTGTACGTAACAAACTTTTCCTCGTATGCAATGAAGGCTTCCTTTAAAATCTCAATGGCCGTCTTTTTATCAAAGATTTTCTCCACCACGACGGTCTTATTCTCCAATTTTTTGTAATCTTCAAAAAAGCTCATCGTTTCGGAAATCAAGTGCTCCGGCAACTGGGAAATGTCAGTATAGTGGCTGACATTGGGGTCGCCTTGCGCTACGCCGATGATTTTGTCGTCGGCCTCGCCATTGTCCAGCATGCGCATCACGCCGATAATCCGCGCGGGCACAATGCACATCGGCACCACTTCGGCCTGGGATAAGATCAGAATGTCCAAGGGGTCTTTGTCCGCCCCGTACGTGCGGGGAATAAAACCGTAGTTGGCCGGATAGTATACCGATGAATACAATACCCGGTCCAAACGCAGCAAGCCGCTGGCTTTGTCCAGCTCGTACTTGGCGCGGGTGCCTTTGGGGATTTCAATAATCCCGTTGACCACATACGGCAAAGAATCTTTGTCCCCGGGCGAAACATGATGCCACGGATTGAAATTAGCAAACATTTTTTCCTCTTTTTACAGTAATCTTTTATTATTGTAGCAATTTAGGGGGGAAAGGGGGAATTTTCCGAGTGAAAATGGCCCGTAAAACCGGGGACTGGCGGGGGGCGCGCCCGCTCTTTCTTTTGTATACCTAAAATGCTAAAATAGCCTATATGTTGTATAGTTAAGGAGCCCACTATGAAAGGCATTGTTTTGGCAGGGGGAACAGGCAGCCGGCTTTATCCGGCCACCTTGGCGGTATCCAAACAATTAATTCCTATTCACGATAAACCGATGATTTATTATCCGTTGTCGGTGCTGATGTTGGCAGGCATCCGGGAAGTGCTCATCATTTCTACACCTAAGGACTTGCCCGCTTACCAAAATTTATTAGGGGACGGTTCGCTGTACGGCATGCGCATACAGTATGTTGCGCAGCCCAAACCCGAGGGACTGGCCCAGGCTTTTCTTTTAGGGGAAGATTTCATCGGAAATGATTCCGTCTGCCTGATTTTGGGCGACAATGTTTTTTACGGCAGCGACCTGACCAATATGGTGCGCCGCGCCGCGCAAATCAAACGCGGAGCCCACATTTTTGCTTACCCGGTCAAGGACGCTTCAGCCTATGGCATTATAGAGGTGGGCGCACAAAACAAGGTGCTTTCCATTGAAGAAAAGCCCAAAAACCCCAAATCCAACTGGGCGGTGACCGGGTTGTATTTTTACGATAACCAAGTGGTTTCTATCGCCAAAAATTTAAAGCCTTCCGCCCGGGGCGAGCTGGAAATTACCGCCGTCAACGAGTGTTATTTAAAACAGGGACTCCTCTCGGTGGACCTGATGGGGCGCGGTATGGCCTGGCTGGATACGGGCACGCACGCAGACCTGCTGAAAGCCTCTATGTTTATAGAAGCGCTGGAAAGCCGCCAAGGGCTGAAAATTGCCTGTTTAGAGGCCATTGCCTATAAAAACAAATGGATTACCCTAGACGAGGTAGTGCGCCGCGGGGAAACCATGCGCAACACCGAATACGGCCAATATTTGCTCAATATCCCCAAAGACGAAAAGGGAGGATTTTTTTAATGCAAACCATATTAGTAACCGGCGGGGCCGGGTTCATCGGGGCCAATTTTATTCCGTATTTTTTGGAGAACTTCCCGCAATACGAAGTGCTCAATTTGGACAAATTGACCTACGCGGGTAATTTGGACAATTTAAAAGAGTGCGCCGCCCACCCGCGCTACCATTTTGTGCAGGGGGACATTTGCGATGCCATTTTGCTGGAAAAGCTCTTTTTGCAGCATGACATCCGCGGGGTGTTTCACTTTGCCGCCGAATCCCATGTGGACAATTCCATTGCCGGCCCTTGGCCGTTTGTAAAAACCAACATTGAGGGCACCTTCCGCCTGCTGGAAGCGGCGCGCAAACACTGGATGAACGGCCCCGGCGAAGTCAAACCCGGCTATGAAAGTGCGCGCTTTCACCATATTTCCACCGACGAAGTGTACGGTTCTTTGGGCGAAACGGGGCTCTTTGAAGAGACCACCGCGTACGCGCCCAACTCGCCTTATTCGGCCAGTAAGGCGTCCAGCGATTTTTTAGTCCGCGCCTATCACCACACGTATGGGCTCAACGTCACCACCAGCAATTGCTCCAACAATTACGGCCCCAAACAACACGATGAAAAACTCATCCCCACGATCATCCGCAAAGCCCTGACCGGGCAGCCGATCCCCATTTACGGAGACGGCAAAAACGTGCGTGATTGGCTGTACGTGCTGGACCATTGCAAGGGTATTGTGCGCGTGTGGCAAAAGGGCCGTGCGGGGGAAACCTACAACATTGGCGGGCGCAATGAGCGCAACAATTTACAAATCGTAGACACCATTTGCACGCTGCTGGACCAGCTGCGTCCGGCGTGGAACGGCAAGAGCTATAAGAGCTTGGTAACCTTTGTCAAAGACCGGGCCGGGCACGACCGCCGCTACGCCATAGACGCCACCAAGCTAGAGACAGAGCTGGGCTGGCACGCCGAAGAAAGTTTTGAAACCGGCATGAAGAAAACCGTGCAATGGTACTTGGACAACCGCCATGTCTAACACGCCCCGCGCCACACTGCAGCAGCATACCCGGCTGATTGATTTCCCGTCTTTGGGGGACCAACGGGGGCAGTTGTGCGCGCTGGAAAGCGTGTCGGCGTATGTCCCGTTTGATATACAACGGGTGTATTATATGTGGGATGTGGGAGCAGACCAGGTGCGTGGCAAACACGCACATTATACGCTCAAACAGGTGCTTATTTGTTTAGGCGGCGCGTGCGAGGTGGTAGTAGACGACGGCCGCCAACGCCAAACCGTCCGCTTAGACAGCCCCTTAAAGGGCCTGCTTATTGACGGATTTATTTGGCGGGAGATGCAGCATTTCACGCCGGGGGCCACGCTGATGGTGTTGGCCAGCGCCCACTATGACGAGGCGGACTATGTCCGCAACTACGACCAATTTTTAAAAGAGAGTAAACAATGAAAAAAAACATTTTTTTGCTTTTAGGCGGAAATAAACTAAATTTGGGCATTTTGGAGAAATTCAAAAAATTAGGATATCGGGTGTTTGTTGTTGACTGGAACGAACATCCGCAACTGACGGGGGACAGGCATTATCGCATTGACGTAAAAGATTCCGCCGCCATTATACAGGCTTTAGAGCAAGACAAAGTTTTAGACCAAGTGGCCTTTGCCTATTCTTCTATTGATTTGGCTGTTCCGAGTGTGGCCAAGTTAAACAGAGCTTTTGGCCTGCAGACCATTTCCGATGACGCGCTTAAAAATGCCGTTTCAAAAGCCAATATGACCCAAACTTGGGCTCGGGCCGGCTTATTGAACCGTATTTCAAAAAAATATACGGTTTGGTCTGAGGATATTATGGAGTTCAACAAAGCCTGCAAGCTGATCATCAAGCCGGATAATTCCGCGTCCAGCCGGGGCATTACCATTGTATCTAAAAACGCTTCTTTGGATATTTTAAAAGAAGCTTTTGAAAAAGCCTTTGACGAAGCCTCTGACCATACCGTTGTGGTGGAAGAATTTGTAGAAGGGACCGAGTTTACCGTTGAGATGTTGGGCGACGGCTTTGGCAATGTCTGCGTGTATGGCATTTCAAAAAAAGCGCATACCCAAAATACCAACAATAATAAAATTGCTGTTAAATTGCATTACAACTGCATTTGCGATGATTTACAACAGAAAATTGCAGCCTATGCGATACGTTGCTATAAGGCGTTGGGATTTTCTTCCTCTTTAGGCCATTTGGAGATTTTACTTACGGAAGACGGCGTTTTGTCTCCTGTAGAAATTGGCGCGCGATCCAGCGGATTTATTGCTTCTGACTTGGTAGATATCGTCTCGGGCCGTGATTTTTTGGTGGATACGATGCATGTTTTAAACGGAGAAAAAGTGCCCAATGGGTTGCGGCCGCAAACCGCGCTTTCTTCTATGTATTTCTTTTATGATTTCCCTGCTAATTCTAAGGTGGTTAAAGAAATGTGCCTGTTGGACCTTCTTTCTCCTGAAATCACAAGCAGATATTTTGACCGAACCAATCTGGTAGTAGGCCGGCATTTTAACAAAATTGATAATGACAATGCCCGTATTGGTTTTGAAATTTTACAAGGCCCTAAGAGCATCATGACACCCGCTTACATAGCCCAAAAAGAACAAGAAATGATGCATTTGATGTTACAGGAGGGGTAAATGCCCTTTGATGCGCATATTCATTGCAAAAATACCGAAAGGGGGGGATTTCTAATTGGATTGGAAGGAGAACCCTTTTTTAAAAACACGCTTTCAAACGCAGAAGTAATGGCGTTGCATGCTCCGGCAAAACATTACTGGGGGTTTTATTATATTTCAAAGAATGAAATTTCCAAAAAAATTTCTTCTCCATACTATCTCAAATACCACCCGCGCCGGGAAAAGTATACCCCTCAAGAAGTCATGGCTTCCATTGCCCTCAATGAGCCCAAGTGTGTGATTATAGATACATTAAATGAACCGTATTGGACGGCATACGACTATTGGGCCATTGCCCGAGCTCTGCCGCATATTCCCATGATTTTTGCGCATGCAGGCGGTTATTTAATTAATGACTTCATAAAAATTTGCCATTTTCAAAAAAATGTTTGGATAGACTTTGCCTTAACGCATACCGTTTTGGGCCACTATGCAGATGCCCGTATGGGGTTGCCCTATATCAATGAAGCCATTAGGTATTCTTTACATGGGCCCTTTAAAGATAGAGTTTTGATGTCGTCAGATTATCCGTTTTTTGACCAACAGGAAGTTTTTGCTTTTTATAAAGACTATATACCCATGTTGGATGAGAATTTTTTGCAGTTGGAGGATAAAATCAAATGATTCCGTCGTTAAATAAATTAGTTTTAGACATACCGGAAGCGCTGTCTATTTTCGTTAATCAAATTGTGTATGATAAAAAGGCCCGGGGTGAAAGAGTTTACACTTATTCTTTGGGCGAAGCTTTTTTTGATATTCCGCGTTTTGATATACCGGATGCGGATTTTGTGCGCGGCTATCATTATTCCAGTTCCATGGGGGTATTCCCCCTGCGGGAGAAAATAGCCGGCTATTACCACAAATACTATGGGGTGAAAGCCGATCCGGCCACGGATATTTTAATATCTGCCGGGTCTAAACCCATTATTTTTATGTTATTATGCGCGGTGCTCAATCCGGGGGATGAGGTGTTGGTGCCGGAGCCGGCCTGGCTTTCTTATAAAGAGCAAATAAAATTGGCGGGGGGAAAGCATGTGGCTATTGCTTGCCAAAAAACTCCGTTAGAGTGGGAACAATATATCACCAATAAAACCAAAGTTATTATTATCAATAACCCCAATAATCCCTCCGGCAAATTGTATTCCCGGGAAGAGCTGGACTTCTTGTTGTACTTGGCAGAGAAATATAATTTATTCATTCTCTCAGACGAAGCATATAGTGATTTTTTGTGCGCGGAAGATGCTTTTATTTCGTTTGCTAAAATAGACGTCCGCAAAGAGCATGGTTTAGTGGTCAACTCTTTATCTAAAAATATGGGCATGTCCGGCTGGCGGGTAGGGTATGCCATAGCCCACCCCGCTGTGATTAAACAACTTTTAAAGTTAAACCAGCATTTAATTACGTGCACCACAACGCTGCTGCAAAATTATATGGCTCAACATTTTGAAGAAATTTTAGCCCATACATTGCCCCAAGCCAGGGCTATGGCCGAAAAGCGCAAACAAGTGCAAAATATATTAAATAAAATGGGTATAAAAACCCTGCCAGGCAGAGGGACCTTTTACTTTTTATTAGACGTATCCTCTTTCAAAGGTACCACCGATGAGCTGGTATATGATTTATTGTTAAATCATAATATTGCCACCGTGCCTGGGATGGCTTACGGAAATAGCACGGAAAGGTTTATCCGATTTGGTATAGGCGTTGAAAATCTGGCCGATATAGAGACCAGCCTGCTTAAAATTAAAGAGTTTTTAAGTCTGCCCTCTTATGATAATGCTAAGATAAAAAAACAAATGGAAGAATACGGTATCACCCATGGCTAATATTTTAGTGTGTGCAGACGGCTTTTTTAGGAGTTTTTCTCCTTTTTCCTTAGAGCCGTATATAGAAAGTTTTATAAATGTGCTAGCCCGGCAGGGGAATGTGGTTTTGCCGTGCATCCTGCATGATTTTAAAGGTTCTAAATGTTTGTCTAAAATAGTTAACGCCTATTCCGCGCGCACGGAAATTGACAAATTCTCGCCGGATTTAATTGTTGCGTTTAATAATGCTATTTTACCGGAAACAATAAAAACTACAAAATGCCCTATTTTGATTGTAGCCTCGGATTCCCCAGTTTTTTGGAAGGAGATGCCCTTTTTCTTGGCACACAAAAACAGATATAAAATCGCTTTTTTTAATAGCGATTTTGTGCCCTATTTGGTCCAAGAATTAGGTATGTCTTTGAAAGATTTGGTGCTCATTCCCTATTCCACGGACATCCATGCCCAGCCCCAGCCGTCCCGTTGGGACGTATCTTTCATAGGGAACTTTTATAACCCGGGGGACCCTTTTTATCATGACCTTTTACGATACGCAAAGGGCCTTCCGCTTGAAAAACAAACTAGAATAAAAAAACTGGTGACGGACATTTTTGAGGAGATCAAGGCCAACCATAAAGATTCTGC
Source organism: Eggerthellaceae bacterium (assembly GCA_963634865.1). Lineage (GTDB taxonomy): Bacteria > Elusimicrobiota > Elusimicrobia > Elusimicrobiales > Elusimicrobiaceae > Avelusimicrobium. The sequence goes on along the minus strand of CAVHDF010000005.1, from coordinate 19,192 downwards.
CCAAACGCGGAAACATTTTGAAGAGCTCGTCTTGCTGCTGGGAATTTCTTTTGACTATTCGCAGTTTATTAGAGATGTCTTTTTGGCTCTTACTTTCAACATGCGTTTGAATTTTTTACAGAGCTTGTTAGATTTTGACTTGCACATTTGGACTTGGGACGAAAACCTTAAAGTCCTGGCCAACCATTATGATGTTTGGAAAAAATGCCATTTAGAACCGGCTGCCTCTACAAAAGAAAACGAGTCGGTTTATAATTCTTCTAAAATTTCTCTTAACCTCCCGCACGCACAGGTAAATACAGGCTTTTCGTGGAGGGTTTGCGATATTTTAGCCTCAAATGCCATGTTGTTATCTTATCCTTCGGCTGATTTGCAAACGCTGTTTCAGGGAGCCATTCCAACCTTTTTGACGGCACAAGATTTACGCGATAAAGTAAGTTATTATTTGAAAAATGAAAAAGAGCGTAAGGAAATTGTAGCGTTTTGCCAAAATATCATACAGAAAAATCATCGCTACGAAAATGTTTTTTCTATATTGCAAGAATTTCTCCATATTCCGCTGTTTCATGAAGTTCCGGGAAAAGTCGTAAATATGAGGATATCTGACAAATTGCAAAAAAAATATTTAAAAAGAGGAAAAATAAAATGATTTCATTTTTAGACCTGCACAAAGTAAATGAGCGTTTCCGCACGGAAATAGACGCGCGCTTGAAACAGATTTTAGACGACGGCTGGTATATCCACGGCAAGCAAGACGCCGCCTTTGAGGCGCATTTTGCCGCCTACACCGGGGCCAAACATTGCATTGGCGTGGCCAATGGTTTAGACGCGCTCAACCTCATCATCAAGGCCTACGGTTTTGGCCCGGGGGATGAAATCCTCGTTCCGGCCAATACCTACATTGCCACCATTTTGGCCATTAGCGAAAACGGCGCCACCCCCGTCTTGGTAGAGCCGGACTTGGCCACCTATAACATCAACCCGGATTTGCTGGAAGCCAAAATCACCCCGCGCACCAAGGCCATCATGGTCGTGCACCTCTATGGCCAAGCCGTGCAAATGCAAAAAGTGTGGGACGTGGCGCAAAAGCACCACCTCAAAGTCATTGAAGACGCCGCCCAAGCCCACGGGGCGATGTACCAAGGCCGCCGCACGGGCAATTTGGGCGATGCGGCCGGGTTCTCTTTTTACCCGGGTAAAAATTTAGGCTGCTTAGGTGACGGCGGCTGCGTAACCACCAATGACGACGCTTTGGCCGCCAAAATCCGCGCGCTGGCCAACTACGGCAGCGACCGCAAATATCACCACATTTACAAAGGCGTAAACTCCCGCTTGGACGAATTTCAGGCCGCCGCGCTGGACGTTAAACTGCCGCACTTGGACGCAGACAATGCCCGCCGCCGGCAAATTGCCGCGTTCTACCGGGCCAATATCCAAAATCCGCTCATCACGCTGCCGCAAACGTATGACGAGGCCGCGCATGTATGGCACATTTTTGCCATTCGCTGCCCGCGGCGCGATGAGCTGCAGGCCTATCTTAAACAGCAGGGAATAGAAACCCTCATCCATTATCCCACGCCGCCGCACCAACAAGGCGCATACGCGGAATGGAAGGAGCAGTCCTATCCTATCAGTGAGCTCATCCACCGTGAAGAACTCTCTCTGCCCATCAGCCCCGTGCTGACCGATGAAGAAGCCGCCCAAGTGGTCGCCGCTTGCAACCGCTTTGGCAACTAGGAGCCGTATGAGCGCTCCATTGGTTTCTATCATCATTCCGGCTTATAACCACGAGCAATTTATAGAGAGAGCGGTGCGCTCTGCCCTGGCGCAGGATTATCCCAACTTAGAGCTGCTGGTATTAGACGACGGATCTAAGGACAATACCTACGCCCGCTTGCAACAGCTCCGGCCCGCGTGTGAAAAGCGCTTTGCCCGGGTGGTGTTTGCCACGCAGCCCAATGCCGGCCCCGCCGTGACCATGAACCGCTTGGTGGCCCAGTGCCGCGGCAAATACATTTCCGCCTGCGCCAGTGACGACGAATACCTGCCCGCTTGCATTTCCACCCAAGTGGCTGTGTTGGAAGCACACCCTGAGGCCGTGCAAACCCTGCCGGACAATTATTTCATCGCGCCCGACGGCACCCGCTTAGAGCGCGCCAGGAATAAAGACGACACCTATAAGCCGCTGGGCACCGACCCGAAAAATTACCCCACCTTTGCCGCCTTTTGGCAGGCGCAAATGCCGGGGCATGATTTCCACGCGGCGGATTTTCACAGCTATGAGAATCTGCTCAAAAAGCACAATTTTTTAAACGGCTACCTTTGGCGCGCCGACACGGGCAAGTCATTCTTCCCGCTGCCCAACTGCCGCATGAGCGAAGACTATTACATTAATTTGCAACTGGCCAAGGCCGGCCGCGTGATTTTTGTAGACCAGCCGCTGTTTAACTACCGCATACACCCGGGCCAAACCATAGGCAACCGCGCGCGGTTGCAAACCAATGAGCAAAACTTGTTTACCCAAGAGTTACAGCAAGTTTGCCGCCCGGGGCAGGAACGTTGGAAAGGAATCTTGCAAAAGGTATGGTTCACCCCGCAGTGCCGCCGCAAGGGCTTTACCTGGGGCTATATGGAACGGCGGAACTGCTATGTGTACTCCCAACGTTTACTGGTGGTGTTTGGACATCCGTTTGTATTGCATACCCGTTATAAATATTCCATACCCAAGGAATGTAAAAATTGGTTAAAATAACAAATAATAGGAGCCTAATGTGTTTTTAGATGAAATAAAACCGCTAGTGGATACACACACTATCATTACCTTTGATATTTTTGATACCTTGCTAGTGCGCCCCTATGTGCGTCCAACGGATTTGTTTTTGCATGTGGAAAAGTTGGAAAAGCAGCCCGGCTGGGCCAAACACCGCCGCCAAGCCGAGGACGCCGCCCGGCGCAAATATTCCCAATATGAAGATATTACCTTGGACGAAATTTACCAAGAACTCTCTTCTTCAGATGCCTCTTTCAAGCAAACAGAACTAGACCTAGAGTGCCAAACGCTGCAGCCTAACCCCGAGGTAAAACAAGTGTTTGATTATGCCTTGCAACAGGGCAAACGTATTTTCATCATCTCTGACATGTATCTTCCGAAAGAATTTTTAACGGAGGTATTGCATAAAAAAGGCTACAGAGGTTTTGAAAAACTGTATGTTTCCAATGCCGTGCGCAAATTAAAGGGCACAGGCACTTTATACCGCCACGTTGCACAAGAATTAAACCAAGCCCCGGCGAATTTTTTGCACATTGGCGATAATTTGAAGTCTGACGTGCGCCGCGCCAAAGAAGCCGGTTGGGACGCCGTTTGGTACCCAAGTGTTGCCCAACAATACTTCGCCGCCCACCCGCGCGAAAAACGCTTTTTTAAACAAAACCCGTCTTACGAGGCTTCTGTCTCCTTAGGAATGCAAATTTTGGCCTGGCAAAAAGCGCGCATGGAAAAAACCGCCTTGCCCTATTTCTACCGCTTGGGTTACACGGTAGGCGGTCCGGTGGCGTATGGGTTTGCCCGCTGGATAGAGCAGCGTGCGCTGAATAATCATACGCCTAATGTGTTTTTCGCCGCGCGGGACGGATACTCTTTGCAGCGTGTATTTGACACTTTTCAAAATAACAATTTACACTCGGCCTATATTTATGCGCTCCGCTTTATCAACCGTATTTGCCGGTTGGACTATCACAAAGGGTCGCTGGACCAAACCAGTGCAGTGCTTAAGCATTTTACGCAGGTATCGCCGGAGCTGAAACAGGCGGTGGGGGAAATCCCGTCCACGGCAGGGGCCTGTCAGGAACTTATCCAAAAATATATGCCCCTTATCAAACCCTTGGCACAAAAAGAATTTGCCAATTATCAGGCGTATTTGAAAAAACACCTCAAGTTTGAAGGTAAAATAGGCGTTGTGGATAGTGTGACGTCTTCTTTTTCCGCCCAAAAATTAATAGAGGCCGTTTTTGGTAAGCCCCAAGTAATGGGATATTATTGGGCGGTCGTTCCGTTCCAAGAGAGTGAAGCCTATGCGTTTGACTCCTTTTTGCCTCCTACGGGGGGAATAGAAACTCCCTCCGTCTATACGCACCGTTGGGACTTTATGGAATTTTTATTTACCGCCCCGGAACCACCCATCAAAAATATTACCCCAGACGGCACCGCCGTACATGCGCCTAATGTGCCACAAGAGGAACAAAACCGCATAAACGCTTACCGCGTACTTTCTGACGGTATGCTGGCCTTTGCACAAGATTGCGCCCGCGTGTTTGGCGGGCGGGATATTTTTGTATCCAAAGGACCGTTTGCGGTGGATTGGGTAAACCAATTTTTGTCTTATCCCACGGCGGAAGATAAAAAGGAAATGGCGCTTATCCGTCACGCGTCTGATACCAACCACTCGGAATATTTGCCGCTCTTGAGTTATCGTCCGTCTGTGGCCCAGTTTTGGCAAAACCCCAAACAATACTTGCGTTATATCAAACGTTCCCATTGGAAAACGCCCCTGCAAACGGTGCTTGTTTCGGTTTTATCGCCTTTGGCTAGTGCCCGCGACAAAAAGAGCTTTACGCTGTATCTTTTGCCGCGCGCCCGGCGCTGCTATGTCAAGCTGTCCCTACATATCGGGCAGAAAGTCTTTGCTTTGGCCCTGGGGAAAAAAGGCGAATAAGCGCTTTACGCTGCCGGCGTGTTGGGATAAATAGCCCGTTTTAGGCGTGCAGAAAGACGCCTTTTTTGCTACGCTATAGAAAACCGCTTTGGGGAGGAACGCATGAAACGCACCATTATCGGCATTCACCTGGCCAACCGCCAAAATGAGGCGGCCCTGCTGCAAGACATTTTAACGCGCTACGGCTGCTGCATCAAAACGCGTATTGGCTTGCACGATGTCACCCAGGACGCCTGCGCGGCGGGGGGGATTATCCTGCTGGAAGTGATTAAAAAAGAAGAGGACTTGCTCAAAGAACTGAGCGGCAAGTTTGAAGTGCAAACTATGCAGTTTTAAGTCTTTTCCGCATAAAAAATCCCGGACCGAATGGCCCGGGATTTTTTTGCTTCGCTGCTTATTGCAAAGTTTGGTTGACCCATTTTTCCAGCTCGCGCTGCGGCGCGCCCGAGGAACGCCCGTAAAAGGTAACCCCCGGGGAGAGCTTTACAGCACCCAACTGTTTTTGCATATCGCTTTGGCAACGCTGCATCCCGCCGCCCCCGTTGGTAAAGAACGGCGCCACTTTTTTGCCCGTCCAGTTATACTGTGCCAAGAACGACGCCACCGCCGGGGCGTAGGTGCCCCACCAATCCGGCGAACCGATAAACACCACGTCATACTTGTCCATATCGGCCACTTTGTTTTTTAACGCCGGGCGATAGCCCTCGTTTAATTGTTTTTTGGCCACTTCCGTCAAGGTGTGGTAATCGGCCGGATAGGCCTCCTGCGTTTGGATTTCAAACAGATCCCCGCCCGTCAAAGCCGCGATTTGCTTGGCCACCGCCTCGGTATTGCCCGAGTGGGAATAATACGCCACCAATACCTTTCCCGCCGGCACTTTGGCCGCAGCCGGTTGGGCAGAGCCTTCGGCCGCCCGGGCCAGTTCACCCGGGTTCTGCCCGCAAGCCGCCACGGACAGGAACATCATCCCGGAAGCTAAAATACGATTTACTTTCAACATACACTCTCCTATTTCTTTAAGCACGCCGCTACGTCCTGCACAATCTGCTGCGGGGTCAAGCGGTAACACGCATACAACTGCTCTACGGGCACGCGGTCGGTAAACACCTTCTCCGCCCCGTAGGAAAGCACTTTCATATCCGTCGGACCATAGAACGCGGCGACCTTCTCGCCAAAACCGCCCGCTTTTACCCCATCCTCTAGGGTAATGACCAAGCGGTGGTCCTTTTGCAAACTTTGCAACAGCTCTTGATCCACCCCGCTGATGTAGCGTGGGTTGATGAGCGTGGCGCGGATGCCCAAGCTCTTTTGCAATTCCTCTTGCACCCGGCGGGCCAAGTGAAAGAAATTCCCCAGCCCCACCAAGGCCACTTCCGAGCCCTTTTCCACCAGTTCAAAGCGGTTGAGGTCGGCGTAGTCGGTGGCAACCGAACGATCGCTGTGCACCAGCGGCCCAAACGGCACACGGATGGCCACGGAGTGCTTCTTTTGCTCTACGGCCCAATCCAACATGGCCAAATATTCCTCTTTGCTGGTCGGCGCCAAATAAACGATATTGGGGATATTGCCAATCAAAGCCATATCAAAGCAGCCCAAGTGCGTGGCATCCCCGGCGGAAATGCCGCCCCAGTACACCAGCAAAGTGGCCGGATTGTTATTGAGCGCCAAATCTTGTGACAGCTGGTCATACGTGCGTTGCACAAAAGAGCTCAACACCGCCAACACCGGTTTGGCCCCGCCCGCAGCCAACGCAGACGCAGCCGCCACGGCGTGTTCTTCGGCAATGCCCACATCGGCAAAACCTGGGCCCAGCTGCGCGCGCACCTGCGGGGTCAGCGCCACGGCCCCCGGCGAGGCCGGGTTTAAAACGATAAAGCTCGGGTCCTGCGCGCGTTTTTTAAGGAAGTAATCCACGCTGACGCTGTCGTACGTTTCAGCAGCGGGCGCAGCGGATTTTTTGTGGTCCAAGGTGCCGGGCAAAATCCAGTGGAAGGCCTCTTTGTTGGCCTCGGCTTCGGCACAACCCTTGCCCTTGAGCGTGTGCAAATGCACCACCACCGGGCGGGGGGAATCCTTGACCTGCTCAAACGCGGCCACCAAGGCGGGGATATCGTTGCCCTGGTCCACATACACATAATCAAAGCCCAAGGCCTTGAAATAGTTGTTTTGCGCCGCTCCCTTGGTTTGGCGCAGCAAAGCCAAATTCCCGTACAACCCGCCGTGGTTGGGAGCAATGGACATTTCATTATCATTGACGACGATAATGATATTGCTCTTTAACGCGCCTGCATTGTCCAACCCCTCAAAGGCCTCTCCGCCGCTTAAGGAGCCGTCGCCAATGACGGCCAACACATTGTGCTTTTCCTGTTTTAAATCACGCGCCATGGCCAACCCAACGGCCAAGCTGGGGGCCGTAGAGGTATGCCCCACCACAAAATTATCGCACGGACTTTCGGCCGGGTTGGTGTAGCCGGAAATTTCGTGGTATTTGGCCGGGTCAGTAAAATAGACCTTGCGCCCGGTCAGTATTTTGTGCGTGTAGCACTGATGCGACACGTCAAACACAAATTTATCCGTCGGGCAGTTAAACACATAGTGCATGGCCACCGTCGGCTCAATAAAGCCCAAGTTGGGGCCAAAGTGCCCGCCCGTGGCATTGATTTTGCGCAGGAGCACTTGGCGGATTTCCTCGGAGAGGGCCGTCAGTTCCTGCAAAGAAAAGCTCTTTAAATCTTGCGGTTGATTTACTTTGTCTAACAACATATTTCATCCTTATTTATATTCTTTATCCGTTACCGGGTCCAACCAATCGGTTTTCCCGTTTTGGTGGGCGTTAGTTTCCACCGAAATATGCACAAACCAGCTGTCCGGCGCGGCACCATGCCAGTGAATCACGCCCGGGGCAATGCGCACCACATCGCCTTTTTTAAGCACGCGGATTTCGCCGCCCTTTTCTTGGTAGCGGCCCTCGCCGTTTAAAACGAGCAGGATTTGCCCTCCGTCGTGGCGGTGCCAGTGGGTGCGGGCCCCCGGCTCAAAGGTCACATTGCCAATGGGCGCGTTAAACGTATCATCGCGGCCGCTGAGCATATTCAAATACGTGGTCCCCGTAAAGAATTTGCCGTACGGATTCACCTCGCCTTGTGCAAAGACGGTGTCCAACGCCGCCACGCGGTACGCCTCTTGGGGTTGATAGGTTTTTTGCTTGCGCGCGGTCAACACTTCGTTCAGCACGCCCAATGCATTTTGCGCGGTGGCGCGGCCTTGGGTTTTATCCACCAGGGCCAAGATGCCCAGCATTTCTTTGTCCGTCACGCCCACGTTCATGGCCAGCCCCATGTGCGCCTTGAGCTGCGGGTTCACATTGCCCAGCGCGGCCAAAGCGGCCACGGTGGCCACTTCGCGCTCTTGGTAAGAGAGCACCCCGCGGGCAAAAATATCGGCAAACAGGTGTTCCTTTAAAAAGGTGTCCGTATCTTGGATGAACGCCTGCGGGTGGCTGGGCAGTTGCGCCGCGGCCAATACTTCCAAGTTCTTTTTCCCCAACTCGTATTTGTCCCCGGCGGGTACGTCCTGCGGCGTGGCGCCCAAGGCGTCTTGCTTGCCCTGTTTCTGACGCGCAGCCACTACTTTTTCTAACGCGGCCGAAGCGTTCAAGCAGCGCGGAAAGCCCGTATAGGCGTAAAGTTGCAGCACTACTTCTTTGTATTCATTTACCGCAACGCCCTGTTCCAGCCCCGCCTCAAAAGCTTGCTCCAAGGCCGGCAAATTGCCCGTGGCCGCCAGCGAAGCCGCCGCGGCAATGTTTTGGCGTTTGGCGGACAAATTTTGCACCGCCTGCGCCCATTCAAAGCTCTTTGCATCGGCGGCGCCCGCCAACGCGGTAACCGCCAAAATACCCGTTAAAGATTTTTTCATCTTTTCCTCCTAGCAATTTTTTCCGGCGTCATAAGCTTGTTGGAACACCGGCAAATTCTTCACTTCGCCCTTCTGCCACGCTCCCGTGCCGTACAAAACGGCCTTTTCATTGGCGCCGTCCAAGCAGTCTTGCGTAAAGCCGCGCAAGGTCTCCAGGGTGCGGGTCATATTTTTGTGGCTGGTGTCGGCCGCGGTAACAATAAAATAAAAGTCTTTATTGGAAATTTCCGTATACCGCGGCACCGTGCGGTCTATAAAGGTTTTCAGCTGTCCGTCGCAGGAATAAAAATATACCGGAGTGGCCAACACAATGACGTCCGCCTGCACCATTTTGTCCAGCAGCGGGGCCATGTCGTCTTTTTGCACGCAGTGGTGGGTGGTGTTGCACGTGCCGCACCCCAAGCAGAAATTGATTTTCTTTTCCTGCAGGCGCACCTTTTCCACCTGATGTCCGGCCGCGGCCGCTCCGGCGGCGAATTGGTCGCACAACAAGTCAGAATTGCCGCCCTTTCTGGGGCTGGCGGAAATAATCAATACATTTTTCTTCATTTGGTTTTCCTCTTTTGTAAAAGTTCTTTTTCGCAAGCGACGATTTTATCGTCGTACACTTCAATTTTATGGTCCAAGCGTTTGAGCGTGGCCTGCAGCTGCTCTATGTGCTGAGCCAGGCGCGCCCGCTCATCAATAAGCAGCTGTTTGCGCTTGAGCAAGGTGCGGCTGCCCTTTTTATATAAACTGACGTATTCCTTAAGCGTATCTATGGACAGCCCCGCCCCACGCATACACTTAATAAACTCCACCCAGCCGCAGTCTTGCTCGGTATAATCGCGCAAGCCGCTTTCGGTGCGGTGTACGGGGGGAATGAGGCCCTCTTTTTCATAGTAGCGTAGCGTGTCTATACTCACGCCGTAGCGTTTACTGACTTGGGAAATATTCATACGTCCTCCTGTATATAAATTGTAATACCTAGAGTTAACTTTAAGTCAAGCTTTTTATTAATTAGTCCATTTTTCCGCCGAAAGATGTGACCGTATGTCCTAAATGCTAGAGCTAACTCTAGCTCTATTTTTAGTATACTTTTTCTGGCAAAGCCGGCTCAAAGCGGCGGGGCCTTCCTGTGCCAAAACACCCCTTGCACAACCGCATAAAAAATATTAAATTATGGGTAGGCCCGGGCTACAGCCCGGCGCACGCAACAGGAGGGTTTATTTATGTGGGAAAAAGACATTGATATTCACGCCGTACGCGAAATACGCAGCAAGACCTTGGTGTATTTTGGGGTAGGGGCCATTGCCAAAATGGACGATATCGCCAAGGATTTAAAAGCCCGCGGCATTAATAAAATTTTGGCCGTCACAGGGCACGGCTCTTACAAAAAAACGGGCGCGTGGGATTACGTGACCAAAGCCTTTGAAAAGCACGCCATCGCTTATACGCTTTATGACGGCGTCACCCCCAACCCGAACACGCACCAGGTCAACGCGGCTGCCAAACAAGCGCAAGAATTTGGGGCGCAGGCGGTCATTGCCATTGGTGGCGGCTCGGCCATTGACGCGGGCAAAAGCACGGCCATTTTGATGAAGAACCCCGGCAAAACCGCTGAGGAACTGTATGAATTTAAATTCACGCCGACGCAAGCCGCGCCGATTGTGGCCATTAACCTCACGCACGGCACCGGCTCGGAAGCCAACCGCTTTGCCGTGGTCACCATTGAAGAAAAGAACTTCAAACCGGCCATTGCCTACGATTGCATTTATCCGCTCTACTCCATTGACGACCCGCAACTGATGACGGGCTTGAGCGAGAAACAAACGCGCTATGTGTCCATTGACGCAGTCAACCACGTGGTGGAAGCGTCCACGACGTTGGTGGCCTCTCCGTACGCGGTGGATTTGGCCATTTCCACGGTGGAACTGGTGGCGGAATATTTGCCCAAAGCCTTGAAAGATTTGACGGATGTGGAAGCGCGCTATTTCCTGGCCTATGCGGCGTTGATTGCCGGCATCAGCTTTGACAACGGCCTGCTGCATTACACGCATGCGTTGGAGCACCCGCTTTCCGGCGTGAACCCGAATTTGACCCACGGCTTGGGCTTGGCCATGTTGCTGCCGGCCGTGATCAAAAACATTTACACGGTCAAAGGACAAACTTTGGCGGCGGTGTTGAAACCCATTGTCCCGGGTTTGACGGGGAATCCGGCCGAGGCCGACCAAGCCGCCCAAGGCGTGGAAAAATGGCTCTTTAGCGTAGGGGCCGACCACAAATTGGCCGACGAAGGATTCCACGCCGAAGATGTGGACAAAATGGTGGAGCTGTGCTTTAACACGCCGTCTTTGGACGGGCTGCTCGCCATTGCGCCGACCAAGGCCACCAAAGAAGCGGTGCGGGAAATTTACGCCTCTTCTTTAAAGCCTTGCCATAAGTAATTTCCGGTAAGCACAAACCGCGCTCTTTTTAGGGCGCGGTTTTTTGTATACGTCGACTATGAATTTAATGCAAATTGACACGCCCTTTGGCCCAATGGTATTGGCTGAGGAGGGGGAACAACTGACCCATTTGTACTTAAAAACCGCTTGGGCACCGCAACAGCCGCAGCGGCCTACGCCGCTTTTGCTGCGGGCCGCCCGGGAGCTGCAGGAGTATTTCGCCGGGCAACGCCGGCAGTTTGACTTGCCCTTGGCCCCGCAAGGTACGCCCTTTCAGCAAAAGGTCTGGCGGGCGCTGCGGCAAATCCCCTATGGGCAAACGGCTTCTTACAAACAAATTGCGCAGGCCATCGGACGGCCCACCGCCTGCCGCGCCGTCGGCGGCGCCAATAACAAAAATCCACTGCCTATTTTCATCCCGTGCCACCGCGTCATCGGGGCGGGAGGCGCGCTGATTGGCTATGCCGGGGGACTGGGGCTGAAACAAGGCCTGCTGACTTTAGAAACCCAACATCTATGACAAACGCCCCGGTTTTGGCCGGGGCGTTTTACTGGATAAAACCACTGCTATTTCACTTCGTCTGCTTTGACAAAGGTGTGGCTGAACGAGAAAGACACGCCGATAAAAAGGTTCTGCCCGCGTTTGCCAAAGGCGCGCGCCTGCGCGGTGTAGTATTGGACAAACGGCGCAATGCAAAGCTCCTTGAGCACCGCCACGTCCAAGCGGGCGGCGGCAGCGGCTTCGTAGTCAATATCGGTGGCCTCTTTGCGGCTGATGTGCAAATAGTTGCGGAACATCCCGGTATAGACGGCCTTGACCCCGTCGCGAATGGGCTGCTGGATTTCTATGCCGCTTTCCCAGCCGTATTTTTCTGAAGAAGGATTATACGTAAAATCATCTTCGGCAAAGCCCGCCACGTGAAAATTTTTAATATACGTTCCTTCAAAAATCTTCATACCCACGGCGGCACGCAGCACCTTCTTAAGCGGGCTGTCCCCCTGGGAATTAAACTCCGTCTGATATGACAGCGCGCCATAGGGGCCCGCTTCAAAACCGCCCAAAAAACGGTCCGCTTTCCACAAGCGTTGCGTATACGAAGAAGTAAACAAAATGCTGTCGGCCGTTTCGTTGGTGGTCTTTTGTCCCTCGGCAGGCTTTAAGGTGGTCTTGCCGTAATCAAGCAGCAGCTCATTGCCCCACACAAACGTGCGGGCGAAATAATCCCCGGCTAAATCCAGGTGGCCTTTGACCACATGTTGGGAATCGGCCGAGAGCTTGGAGTTGGGGAAGTCTTGGTATTCCCGAGCGTTTTTTACTTCGGTGGAGGAGAGGTCCAGCGCGGCTTTTTTTAGCTCCAGCTGCCAGCCCCGTTTGGTATTGGTTTTTTGTGCAAAGCCCGTGCCCGCGCACAGCAAACACAGGGCCAAAACGACGATTTTTTTCATAAAATAAAGTCCTTTTAGGTAAGATGAGAACCTATATATTTTAGCGAATTTTCCACCCGGCTGTAAATTTTACCGACGAGGAAACCCACTCTAATATTTTTTGTCCCAAGACAACCCGCCCCATAAATTCATAAAATATAAGAAAGAATTTGAACAAGGACAGGTATTTTTTATGTTAATACACGATACATTTTGCAAAATCATCGCCACCGTAGGGCCGGCCAGTGAGAGCCCGGAAATGCTGGAGAAATTGGTCCTCGCGGGCGTGTCCGTCTTCCGCATCAACTTCAGCCACGGCAGCGAAGAGGAAGTCACCGCACGCTTTGCGGCCATCCGCGCTTTAGAAAAAAAGTATGACATCAGCCTGGGCATTTTGTGCGACTTACAAGGCCCTAAACTGCGCGTGGGCACCTTTGCCAACGGGGCCGTACAGCTCAAAGAGGGCCAAGCTTTCACCCTGGATATGACGGGCGTGCCGGGCGATGAAACGCGCGTAACGCTGCCTCACCCGGAAATTTTTAAAGCCATGCACCCGGGGTTGGAACTGCTGCTTAACGACGGGCTCATCCGCCTGCGCGTAGAACGCGTGGAGGGCGACAAGGCCCTGACCACCGTCACGGTGGGGGGAAAACTCTCTGACCACAAGGGTGTCAACGTGCCCGGGGTAAAACTGCCGATTAGCGCCCTGACGGAAAAGGACCGCAAAGATTTGAAATTGGCTGAAAAATTGGGGGCGGATTTTATCGGGCTGTCTTTTGTGCAGCAGCCGGAAGATTTGCTGGAACTGCGCAGCCTGATGACGGGCACGGCGGATATTATTTCCAAAATTGAAAAGCCCTCCGCCGTGGAACATTTAAATGAAATCGTCGCGCTGTCTGACGCGGTGATGGTCGCCCGCGGGGATTTGGGGGTGGAAGTCAGCACCGAAATGGTGCCCGTATTGCAGCGGCGCATCGTGGACGCGTGCCGCAAGGTGGGCAAACCGGTCATCATTGCCACGCAAATGCTGGAGAGCATGATTACCAACGTCACCCCGACCCGCGCCGAAGCCTCCGACGTGGCCACGGCCGTATACGACGGCGTGGACGCGGTGATGCTCTCGGGCGAAACCGCCGCCGGCAGCTACCCGGTGCAAGCGGTATCCACCATGCACAATATCATCAAAACCGTGGAAGGAGACGAACGCTACCGCAAGAACCTCATCCGCCGCGATAAAATTGACGGGCAAAATGCCGAGACGGCCATTACCGTAGCCGCCGGGATTTCCGCCCGCGCCGTACAAACGGCCAATATCATCGCCAATTTTACCGACTCCGGCAAAACCACCTTGCGCACCGCTAAATACCGCCCGGGGGTCAGCATTTTGTCGCTCACGCCCAAAGTGGCCACCGCGCGCCATATGGCGCTGGTGTGGGGGGTCACCTCGGTGCTGGTGCCGGATTTGACCAGCTTTGAGGACATTGCCGAACAGGCCCGGCAGGCCGCTCTGCGCAGCGGCTTGGTGCAAAAGGGCCAGCCCATGGTGGTCACGGCCGGCATCCCGTTCGGCCGCTCTGGCGAAACCAACCTGCTCTATATCATTACAATATAAGCGGTTTCTTATTTCGTCTTTTACCCAGCATAGCAAAACCCCCGGGGAAAACTCCTCGGGGGTTTAATATTCATTTTCGGTCTGTTATCTCAACGCCGATCTGCGATAGGCCTGCGGATTGTAGCGCTCCAGCAAGTCCCGCATGCGTTGAATGTCTTTGGAGTCAACCAACTTGCTGTCTAAAAGATGTTGTTTTTCATCCAACTCTTTTAACTCCACGCAGATGGAGCGAATGCGGTCAAACTGCGTTCTGACACGGGGGGAATCGGCCAAATTAACGTCCCCATACAGGTTCAGGGCCGAGGTGGCTTGACGGTAGTATTGAATGAACAAATCAAACGTATCCGCTTCCGTCCGGTTATTTTTGATTTCATACGCGATTTGCTCCATTTCCCCAATCAAGCGGTCGGCTTTTTCGTACAGGTCAAAGTCCGGCGGCAAGGAATAGACCCCTTCCTCTACATACGGCACTTGTTCCCGCGGGCTGGTCATGGCCGCATCCTCAAACAGGGCGGCACGCAATTTGGCAAACTCGCGGTTGAGCATAATGGAAAGGTTATTCTTGGCAAACAAGGTATTGTAAGACTGGGCTACCTTGCGCAATTTTTCAAAATACGGGGCCACCGCCGCAGTGCCCGCCACTTCCCCGATAGCCACCAAGCGGTTATTGACTACAATCATGCTGTTAAGCAGATCGGTCATCTTGGCCTCAGAGCTGACGCCGTATTCCACAATCTTGGCGTCCAAGTCATTGATTGCCTTATCCTGCACGTTCAAGCGCATGCCGGCGTTTTTGGCATTGATGCCAAAGGTCTTGGCGGAAATGGCACCCGCCTCAATATTTTCCTTAGAAATTTTCTTTTTATGGAAAAGGCCTATGGCGTCGCGGGTCAAGTGCAAATTGCGCGAGACCAATACAGAGGCCACTATCGCCGCGTACAAAAGCACCACTCTGTCAAAGGCCAAGCTAATGGACTCACCGGCATTGCCAGTCAGGGCGGAAACTGTATTTAGGAAGTCTACAGTCCACGCCATGCTGTCCAGTTTGGCCAAATCCTGCAGGAACAGAGCGCCCACTACCGTTACGCCAATGCCGATTAACCCCAAACCGTTGCGGAAGGAATAGAGCTTAGCGGCACGGGAAGAAACAAATTTTTCCCGTTCGTTTAAGTTGTCCACTTCTTTTTTCTTTTCGGCGGAAGTTAACGTCTCATCTTGATTGACCTTCAATTTTTCCTGCTTAAATACAGAGGAAACCAAATTCTGCAAACGGGCCGCGTCCAACTGCCCCGGCACCGCCGTAGAGGCATACAAGGCCAATACGGTCAGCAGGCCCCCGACCAACGTCAGCGCCGAGCCTTGGGTAGGCATAAAGATCAGCCCCGTAGTGGTGGCCAACAAGAGCGGTAAGGAAAGGCCCGTCAGTTGGTCATCGGTGGCTTTATTTTTAGACACCAGTTTGGTGGCTGCCATACGCACGAGCGTCGTCGTGAGCAAGCACGCCAAGGTCAACGCCATGCCCAACGCTTTACCTGCATCTTCTTGCAGTAAGTTCGGCAACACCTGATGCAGGAGGCTGTTGTTAAATACATTCGTATCAATGCCCAACATAATCTTTTTGCCCACTTCCGTCAGCGCCTGGGCAATCACCAGCAACGAAGCGGCATAGCTGGCGTACACCATACCAACGCGGCTGGCAATCTCTTTCACTTCGGGCATTTTGCGAAATACTTTTTTGTACCAATCTTGGTGAAGTTTTTCTCTTTCCGCGTTCTCCGCCTCTTGCTGCTTGGCCAACTGAATTTGGCTTGCCTGCCAAATTTTGGCAAAGCGCTCATAGCGCGCTTTTTCCGCCGGGGTCAACTGGGCCAAACGGGCCTGTCTGCGTTTGTGATGTTCCTGCTGCTTGCGCAGGTTGGCCACCGCCTGATCCCATATCGGAGTATTAAGGAACAAGGCCCCAGCCACCACCACCAACACCGTCGCCACCGGCACCACAATAGACCAGTTCAATCCCATACCCGAAATAAACGCCACCGCCGTCATTAACGCAATGCCCAAGCGGGACAAGTTTTTATTATTAGCAAAGGTCAGGTGCGCCGTCGTACGGGCAATAGGGTCTTTGTAAAAGTTCAAAAAGGTCTGAATGGTGGTATTGAAGATACTACCACCCAACACCAAGACCGTCGTCGGCAAGGCAATACGCATCAGCAAACTGCCGGAGGGATTTTCAGGCAGTTTGAAAAAGCCGTTCATCCCCATACCAAACCACGAATAAAGCAACGCAACCAACATAATAGCGTAGCCGCCTAAAATCGTAACGGCGTGGCCAATTTTGGACAAAAAGCCCATCATCGCCCCCGCGGCAAACGGGGTGGCGTAACCGATACCGCCAAACAAGTTGGTGGCAAAGTTAAGCCCTATAGGCAATAAATCAGAAGCCGCCTTAACGGTGTCTTTAAACGGACCCGTCAAGGTTTGTCCGGCGTCGTTACCCACCAACCAAGCGTGAACCCGCAGGAAAAAATTGAGCGAATGCGGCTTGTTCATCGTCAGTTCAATGTTTAACAAATTAGGGTTGTTTTCCAACATATTGGCAATGGCCAACAAATCGGTGGTAGTATAGGGCAAATCCAACCCCACGCGGGAGCTCTGTTTCTTCTTTTTAAGCTTTCCAAAGAAGTAGGGCTGGTCGGCCAAGAACTGCCGGGAATACGCGCTGTTTTCCACCAGTTTTAAATGACCGCGCGGCATGACGAATTTCCAATGCCCTTCCTCATCCAGTGCCAGCACAAAGCCCTGCGGCACCCGGACGCCCTTACTGGAAGAAGCCCCCAGTTTGTAAAAAAACTGCCCGAGGAAAGAGGCTTTCTCTTGCGTTAAAATACCCACCGGTGCGCTGCTTACTTGCCCGTTGGCACTGCGATAGAAGAAAGGAATATTATTTTCATAATAAATCTGTTGTTTGCGAATCACCCGGCCCTTGGAAGCGTTCTGCTTGACAAAACCAACCGGGCGGAAGGTATTCTCAATGTTGGCAATGTTGGCCTGCGGTACAGGGGGGACAAAGCCGGAGAAGTTCTCTTCTTCATAGCCCACCGTTGGAACATCCGAATAGGCCCCTTCAGCGCGGTCTTGCCAATTTCTATTCTTTAAGATTTTGAGCAGTTCTTTGGTAATAGGAGCTTGGTCAAACGAATCCTCCACATTCTCCAAGGCTGCGTCAAACGCTTGTATTTTATACAGGTTAAATAAGGTGCGGGTCAACGCTCTTTCATCGGCATTCTGCGACTGAACGAGGTTTTGCGTCCGCTGCGGCAGCTGGTCTAAAGCGGCATTGAGTTTGCCTTGTTTATACAACTGCAGTAAGGCCAAGCTCTTGTAGCTGTCTGCTGCTTCGGAGTAGAGAATTTGCAGCAAGTGGCTGGCCAGCGGATATTTCTTGGAAAGAATCTGCGCCGCTTCTTTGTTGCTGCGGCCTTTGGCGGTAAAATCAAAAGAATATTGCGCCCAGCGGCGGAATTTTCCTACCGCAGACTCAAGGGCAAACCAAGGAATGCCACCATATAAATAGCCCGAAGTAGACGGCGTTAAAGAGGATTCTTGCTGGGCCTGCGCTACGGCGCGGGCCTCTTTAGCCGCTTGCTTTTTGGCGGCACGCTCAGCCGCTTTTTGGGCTTTGGCCGCCGCACGTGCTTCTTTGGCGGCTTGCTTTTGGGCGGCGCGTTCGGCCTTTTGGGCTTTTTGGGCGGCGGCTTCTTGGGCTTGGAAGTGCTGGGCAGCCACAGCGGCCACCTGGGCCGGGGCCACGCTTTGCATATCCAAGGTGGCGCCAATACCGCCAAAATAACGGCCGGCGGCTTGCGGGTCCACCGCAAAAGCTTGCGTCAATTGGTTGCGGTTAAAACCGGCAAATTCACTTACGCCCAACGGGAACAATACGCGGTTTAAGCGGGCGGCCGCCTCCATATATACGGGAGTGCCCAAATGCCCGGCGCGCAGCCCGCGGGCCATCGTCTCTATCGTAGAAACCCGCTGCGCGGCCTGTTGCGCCTCGGCCATGGCGCGCGTAGTCCACACAATGGGCTGTTTGTATTCGTTGAAAAGGGTGGTAATGGCAATCGGCGCGCGCAAACCTTGGGCCAAAGCTCCGGCCTGCGTGGTGGCCATGCCTACGGATGGGTTGCCAATGGCCAAGGCGCTCAAAGAGGCAACGGCACCGTCTTTGCTGGCAAACCACGGCAAGCTGCTCTTTACCGCATTCCAGGCGGCGGAAATATCAGCGGAAGCACGCACCCGCCACGGAATATGCCGGATAATGCGGCCCGGCGTTTGCGGAGCGCCGCTAAGCATATAGGCGGCCAATTCCTCTTGGGCGGCGGCGCGCAGCGCCTCTTGCTGCGCTTGGAAAATATTTTGATAGGCGGTGTAATAGGCTTTTTCACGCTGCTGGATAGACAGCGCGCCTTTGCCTATTTTGCGGTTGGCATCGTAAGCCTTGGCTAGTTCTTGGCGGTATACCTTGCGGAAAGCCTTTTTGTCACCTCTGCTAAATTGGGCTACCCGTTGTTTAAGCCCAGCCAAGCTCTTGGCGGCTTGCTGGTCGCTCAAACCTACCTGCACGGCAGCCTCACCTTTGGCAGCGAGTTGCTGCGCCTTGCCCAGCGGTTTAATGGGGGTCAGGACGGGGCCTTTTCCGGCTAAAACGGGGGATTTCAAAGTACTGGCTTTGGAAACCAGCTGCAGTTGCCCGTCGCCCAAATCAATAGCGGCCAACTGCGTTTGGGCCGCGCGGGCTGATTTGGCTACTTTGGTCGTTGCATTGGCAGCTTTGGCAGTCTGTGCCGCCTTAGCACTTTGACGGGCGGCGTGCGCCGTTTTCGTAGCTGCTTTCGCGGCGGCTTTCGTGGCTGTCTTGGTTGTCACCTTAGTCGTCGCTTTGGCTACTCCTTTCGCTCCTTGCGCCGCTCCTTTCGTGCTCGCCTTCGCACCTTTCACGCCCACCTTCGCCACATTGCGTAAACTCCCTACTTTGCTTATCGCTTGCGCTCCCAACGCCCCTAAACCTCTCAGCAACCCCGGCAGCAACATCACCATAA